>JAHEYX010000205.1 GCA_023251415.1 Chitinophagales bacterium | reverse complement strand
TGTACTGATAATACTAAAATTAGTATAATCTAATAAATAAGCCATGCTATCTACTACTCCACTAGATAAGCCTAAAGATTTTGAAAGAAAATAATTGCTTGTAAAAACAAATGGAAAGACTGCACGGTTTTGCAAATTAATAACGCCCCATTTACTGCCTTTGCGTGCCACACAAAAAGAATCATCCAATTCCAATTCATCGTACATAGGCGGAATAATAAAAGTGCCGGCTGCATTTATAATTCCACACTTACCGTTTTTAACCACCACGGCATTACTTCCAACATAAAAACTTTCACTGCTGTGATTTTGTGCTTCAACATTCAAGCTGGAAATTGGATCAAATTGCATCGGAATCACTAACTTACCATTTCCATTAATATATCCGGAATGCAGCTCGTCGGACACTAAATAGTAAGTATCATCAAAAGCAAGCTGTTTATGCGTATAACAAGCCGAAAACAAGATACTGCATAAACTAAACCCGAAAACAAACTTTTTAATAACTTCCAATTGCATAAAAACAAAAGTACTTAATTTCCATTCTTGATTTAATTAATTTCGACATCAGTAAGATTCATTCAGTGTTAAGAGTTTGGGGCAAAAAAGAGCCCCTTCGTTGTAGCGAAGGGGCTCTTAATTAATCGGAATAGTAAATTATGCAGATGCTATAGCCCAAGCACATAAGGCACCGTTGTAACTGGTGTATAAACCATAGTTGGAATAGATGGTGGACCCCCAATTTTTCTGCGCTTCATAAGGAAGTTTCGCATTTTGAACCGGATCAGAGATGTTACGCACCACGCCAAAATTAACTTTCAACTCGGCGCAAGTCATAGCAATAGCTGCATCATCCATTTCCATAGCTGCATACTTTTTGTATTCGCCGGATGTGGTGCCAATTACAAAACTATTAGTAGTAAGTACCGGTTCTGTCAACACATTAGCAAGTGGTTTTATTTTACCCGGTTCGATTGTTTTATTAATCAACTGTTTCAACGTATAACCGCCTTTCATTTTCTTTGCCAACTCTTCTAAGTGCGGCATAGTAACCGGAGTGGTAATTAGGTTTTTACGCACTTTTGCCAACAAGCCTGTTTTTGGTTTCCATTTGCTGCTGTAGGATTTATTGTTAAATGGTTTCTCTTTTAATTGGCCACTTAACAAGAAATGCCCTCCGTTAGTAATATTCACTGACCCAATGGTATCTGCAGGTCGTGATCCACCGGCTGTACCAATGGTTAACACTAATCCTGCTTTTGAATCTTTCACCATGTTTTCAATCATAGTAATCAATGGGATATTTGGTCCATCGGTACTGATGTGTAATTCGGATTTAAACAATATGGCTTTTTTACCATTGCCTAATTTTACCATACAAAAGGTACCCCATGCTTTGTTGTATAAAGAAGGGGAATGGCCTTTGATGAAATTATTATTGGTAACAGGAGGAGTTAATAATTTAGCATAGTTATGACTGTAAGGAACCCATTTCTTTTGCCATCCTTCACCGGATGAATGATGCATAGGCGTTGCACTGTCGCAGAAAACATGATCGAATGCGGCCCATTCAGCCGATGTCCAGGTAATAATGATTACATCAGCCTTTGGAAGTGGATTTCCATTTTTATACGTTCCTAAAGAAAGGAGTTGCGGTTTTTTACCACCCAGTTTTTTCCAATCGATTACAGGTAGTGGGGGCAGTTCGTTTTTCGAACGTAGTGAAAGTTGTTTGGGTTTTGCTTTACCATGTCGTACCGGTAACGCATCATGCGAGGGTTTTTTGATTACTTTTTTTGAACTAGCGTTTTTTGCCATTTTATTGTTGGGTTTTAAAGTTTATAAAATTAATTACCGCCTTTTACAAATGCTTGTGCGGCTGCTTCTAAGAATCCGGCCGGAGGTGGTGTTTCATGTATCTTACCATAAGGACATCCCAATGGAAATTCCCAATGCTTATTGACACAGAAATGACAGGCACCCTGATTACGTGAAATATAGCCGCCATTTTTATCGGAAGTCCAAGTTAATCCACCATTCGTAAATAAATCTTCCATCACACTATACAACATGGTGTGTGCAGCATAGTAGCCTTTATTCAATACCACTAAAGCAGCTGCATAATGTTTTTGTAATTGATCGAATACAGCTTTGGGATCTTTAATTAAGGAGAAAGCCGTATAACCATCTTTTTCTTCAGGCAAGGTGCATACGATGTCCGTATTATGCATCAAGAAATAATAACATTTAGCATACTTTTTTTTGAATGCCGCTAAATCACTTGGACTTAATCTGAATTGCGGAACAAAATTGGAGTTATAAGAAAAATGCGGACTTATTACCAAACGCGTTTTCATGTGATAAGTATGCCCCCCCTCTTTATAGCTGAACTCGATATATATGGATTTTTAGCATCAGTGGTTAATCGCAATAAGGTGAAGGCGCCATCTACCGGATTTTTTGGAAAAGGTTTTTTTGATTTTATCCATTTGTGAAAAGCTTTATAGAACATATCATAACTGGCTTCACCAACTATATACAATACAGCCGGATTAGTTTGTATTAATTGTTTAACCGCCCATGCATTGTTGCTCACACAATTGTGCACGATGGTGTTTTCGCTTTTTGTTGTGCCACCTAAAAACGGAGGTCCCCAGTGTGGTGAAGCACAAGCGACCATATCTAATTGACAAACGTCTTCTCCAATTTGTAAGTTTGCTGCTTTATGTCCTTTACTTTGCAAATACTTATTGAAGTCGTTTAATACCGGAACAAATTGCTCATAGTATCCAATTATTTCACGATCGATATTAACTTTTTTACCTGCCGCAACATTCAATTTCGCTGCTAACAATTCACCTTTTTTAAAATGTGCACCACTACCGTGCGTATCTTGCAATACCACATAACGTGGGGTTCCGGGCTTCCATTTTAACGGATGATCTTGCGTTTTACCGGAAGTGGATTTAGTTTTCAAATCAATTAGTGGTGCTTCGCTGGGAGCGTTTGCTGCTACAATTTCTCCATCAGCACTAGCTTTCACCTGACCTTGTTTGAGCAATTGCGATTGAATAAACTTAGTATCCAAGTGTTCTTGATATACACTACGGTAACGATAATACCAGGCATATTTAGTATAAGCATTGGTATTTTTAGTATCGTTAAAAACCGGATACACCCAAGAAGCTCCTGTTGGACCAGGCAAGAAGGCTGTTAAGTTCGGATTAATACCAATGGTCATGATGGGTGCTTTACGGCAACCATCCACCACTTCTGGTTCCGGAAAACCTTCTTTTTGTGTTACCCCATTTACCCATGGGTAACTAAATTCATGCGGAAGGGTAGGCTTATTTTCTTTAGGGAAATTTTGTTCAAAATCATAAGTCGGATAGGGTCCATAGGTTTGAGGACCTTTTTCCGGCCAAAAGAATTTACAGGTTCGGCATTTCTTTACTTCAAATACCAAACTCACTTCTAATGGATCGTTGTTATTATTTACTGTTGATTTCATGCTGCTTGTTTGAGTGATTAATAAACTAAAATATAGGTGGTGTAATTCGTAACACCTTTACGCATCTGTTGATTTTTTGCAAGCGGAACAGTCAGTTGAATTGGCGTTATGAACTTGGTATGTTTCCCGATTTTGTTCAAATTACTAGCTTGTTCCGTCCAACCTTTGGCATCCGAATGGAACCGGTTGAAAGTGATGGCGCCATCCTTTTCATCAAAGGTTAAGAAGTAAGGAGCGAAATCATGAAAGAACGGATTTACAGTTGTAAGCGTTTGTGAAAGCGGTAAATCATCACCAACCGGATGAGTACCATCTAACGGTTCATCGAAGATGTGATCGATATTGACATCGTGTTCTTTGATATTGGTTTTTAAGAAAAAGTTTTCACCGCCCCATTGAAAACATGCAAATCGTACCCATCCCGGAGCCCAACTCGGATTCGCAATTAAATACGGAGTAGTATATATTTTCGGTCCGATTGGCGGAACAGATAATTGGAAAATAATCATGGTACCGAGATGAGTATCATAAGCAAACATGTATTGTGTATAGCGCACATTAAATGTATCGATTTCGGTAAAGCCCCGTGATTGCGGATTTAACCCAACATAATAACTGTAATCTGCTACACCGTTTGCTGATTTTCCATCCAACGCATAGTAATCAAATTTGCCGCCCTTAGGTTCATAAGCAACGATGTATTGTACACCTCCAAGTATGAATGGCGTAATAATAGTATAAGCTAATGGTTTTGCTTTACCGTAATGCAATTCACCATCTCCTGTTTTAGTAAGTGCAGCACCACCGGCTTCAACTTTATAAATAGCATAGTGATGTGACTTATTACTGTAAGTAAATAAATAAGCATCTGCGCCAATTGAATAGGAAACCATTGCGGAAATATCAGGCGCCAATGTTTCTTTAGGTCCGACAGTAATTTCGGTTGTTTCTTTGAGGTGTAATGAATTGGGCGTGGTACCATATTGTACAGCATACAATGTTGCTGTGCGTTTAACAGCGTTTGGTTTAGCAACTGCTTTCTTTTTGATTGTTTTAGTGGCCATAATTGAATTGGGGTTTATTGATTAATCATATAAATTTCTTCTTGGGAATTGCATATTTAAACTATCACCCGGTTTAATTTTCATTCCGGTATAATTATCAAATACACTTACTTCAGGAATGGTAGTTGGCTTAGCTGCTTTGTTGTGATAGACTGTACACAATTTTGCAAGTGCGGCCATTCCTTTACCTGATTTTTTTGCTTTGGGGATACATTCCCAAAAAACAATGTAATCGTTGGTTACACAAAACACTGCTCCTTTGGCTTTGTCGGGATTGTGCTTTTGAAAATCGATAGCCCATTTGTTTATTGAAGCAATAAAGGCGGCCGGCTTTACTTTTGCCGGACGAGCACCTACTAAGTGGAATACGGTTCCATGCATCCAATCAATTGCATCATCAAATAAATAGAAGTTATCTCCAGCTTGCGTAGTACCGGCAAATTTTTTAGGGAAATTGGCAGCACTTTCTTTATTGGTAAAATCATATACCGCCCCATGCGTAAGCGAATAAGTACGAATAGCTAAAGTATCGAAACCGTTATTATAAACCAATTGACTATCCCAAAACAAAATGGCTGTTTCATCCGGAACTGTGGCCGGTTTTGCTTTACCGCTTGGGAATGAAGGAATATAAGCATCAAGACCGGAGGGCCATTGCATTTGAACAGTAGCCGGTACGAATACACTTCCGAGGTCGTCAAAAAACTTATCGGAAGTAAGTGTGCTTAATTTGAATCCCCGCCAAATACGAACAGCATTGGGAGTAACCGGTTTGGATTGGGTGCTTTTTATTGGCATAGTGGTACTGGTTTTAAAATCAAATAATACTTGATTGTTTATTAGCAATCAACTCGTGTAGCACAATACCGCGATGAATTATAAAGCACATTTCAGACCTCATCGAAGGCACTGTTCCACTTTTTCATTCTAATTTAATAAACAATAAAGGCGAAGAAACCTGGGGGGCTCTTTAAAAACAAATATAAGTGCGAAATAGTAAAAAACAAGTACTTTGAAAAAGCGACATTACTTTTTGAGCTACCCATTAATTTGCATTCGATTTCATCCCTAACAAAACAGAATACACTTTAGATTTTTAAATATTTTTTATATTTTATTTTACTAAACTCTAATGCATTTGCCACAGGGACTTTCAAGCGATGTTAATCTGTTTTACCACTTCATTTTTTGAGTCATAACAGTTTATTTATTAACATTATTTGATTTATACTATTCGATAACGGTTTTAACAATTGTTCATAACATGTTAACTTCAATAGGAGAAATAGTACTGTATAAAAAAAGGTGTTCGTTTATATTTGTTTAAACAAGGTCATTTATTTT
>JAHEYX010000204.1 GCA_023251415.1 Chitinophagales bacterium | reverse complement strand
ATCCAGCTTTTCAAATACCGAATTGTTGCTGGTAAATTCCGGTACAATTTCTTTCATTTTTTTAACAATCGCTTCATTGTTTTGAGAATCAAATAAAGAAATCAATTCGAAAATATTTTGCTTAACCGTTTCAAATTCATAGGAACGAACACGGGCTATCATGATCTTTTCATGGTGGGTTGGAATGGTGTTTTCGTGTTGATTCAATAGCTCTTCGTAGAGTTTCTCGCCGGGTCTTAATCCACTGAAAACGATTTGAATATCTTTACCCAATTCTAAACCACTTAATCGAATCATTTTCTTAGCCAGGTCAACAATTTTAACACTTTCGCCCATATCAAAAATCATAATTTCACCGCCATTGCCTAAGGCTCCTGCTTCCAGCACCAATTGACAGGCTTCTGGAATAGTCATAAAATAACGTGTAATTTCAGGGTGCGTAACGGTTACAGGGCCTCCCTCTTCAATTTGTTTACGGAACACCGGAATTACACTTCCATTGCTACCTAATACATTTCCAAAGCGTGTAGTGATATAACGTGTTTTATTTTGAGCAGCAGCTATTTTGTCTAAGGCTTGCACATAAATTTCAGCTATCCGTTTGCTTGCTCCCATAACGCCCGTTGGGTTTACGGCTTTATCGGTACTTACCATGACCATCTTTTTCACATTGTATTTCATACACATATCGGCCACAATCATTGAACCCAAAACGTTAGTCAGAATTGATTCCGACGGATTGTTCTCCATAAGTGGAACGTGCTTATATGCAGCCGCGTGAAATACTATATCCGGTTGAAACACGCGCATAACTTTATCCATGCGTTCGAGGTTGCGTACATCTGCTAAAACAGTTTCAAACGGTGAAACATTTTTAAGTTCTTTTAATTCGTTTTCCAATTCATAAATTGGGGTTTCAGCCTGATCCAATAAAAACAATTTTGCCGGATGAAATCGCAAGATTTGACGAGCCAATTCAGACCCGATAGAACCCGCAGCTCCTGTAACCAAAACTCTTTTACCGTTTAATTCATTGCTTATTTTTTCGATATCCAGTTGTATCGGTAAACGTTCTAACAGTTCTTCAATCTTAACGTTTTTGATTTGATTAATGGACAGTTCGCCATTGATCCATTTATTCATAGGTGGAACGTGCAAGACACGCACATTATACTTGATACACCATTCAATAACCTTCTTTTTGTTGGCTATAGGTGGATTATGCGCGATGAATAACTGATCGACACTTTGTGTTCCTAAAATTTCTTCCAATTTATCAACTTCGTAAATCGTAATACCTTCTAATTTTCTGTTTTTCTTTGAAGCGTCATCATCGATAAAAGCCAAGATATCGTAATTATGGGTAGAATCACTGTCCATCATGTTTTTAATCACGACACTTAAATCGGAAGTGCCGTAGACGATGGCTTTTAGTTTATGTTTTTTAGCATTGGTATATTCGAGGTAAATGGTTTTTACTACTAAACGAAAAGCGGTTTGTAAAAACATCAATACAATTACATCGATAATAATTATAGAAAAAGGTAGAATGTAAATACCTTTAAAATGATGGGTAATGAAATTGATCAAGCAAAATGCAAAAGAGCCGAAAACTGAAGACAAGAAAATCCGTTGCGCATCTTCAGTGCTGGTATAAAGTACAATTCCTGAATAGGTTTTAAAATACCAAGAAAAAGCAATACGCACTACAATTACCATAGGCCATACATAATTCCAAAAGTGCAGCTCTGAGGCAGGTATACTGAAATTAAATCGCAATAAGTAAGCTAATACTAGTGATAGCGCTACAAAAACGAGATCTATCACTAGAATCATTCCTCTTGAAATATGACGTAACTTTCTAAACATTCACTTTATAGGGCTATTTTAAATACGGTCGCTAAAATGATTTTAAAATCCAGTAACAAGTTTTGCTGTTGAATGTACTCGATGTTTAACTTCAATTTATCAGGCATTACTTGTTCTAAATAGGCTTGTTCGGGATTTGTAAATTTAGCTAAAATTTCGTTCTCGTTACTGTATTTAATGGAAGCCAAATCAGTAATACCGGGACGAACCTTTAAAACAACTTGTTGAGCAGGGGTGTACAAATCAACGTATTTTTTAACTTCAGGGCGCGGTCCAACTAAACTCATATCGCCCAATAACACATTAAAAAGTTGCGGAAGCTCGTCTATTTTGTATTTTCGGAGGTAATATCCTACACGTGTGATGCGATTGTCTTGCATCCCAACAGTTAATAAGCCCTTTTTATCGGAGCCGGGAGCCATGGTTCGGAATTTAAACAAACGAAACGGTTTAAAATTCTTACCAATACGTTCTTGCATATAAAAAACAGCTCCTTTAGAATCCAATTTTATTAAAATTGCGATGATTAGGAACAGCGGGCTTAGCAGCAAAGCCCCCGGAAGCGCAAATACAATATCGAAAAGTCGTTTAAGCATAAAAAAGGGTTACAAATGTACATTTTCGGGGGTAATTTTTAACTTAATTTGGTGCTTTTCGCTGTTTTATACGGTCTTATTAGCGATTAACCGACAAATAAAAAGTGTATTCCGAAAAAAATAAGTTAGCTTCGTCATATACAATACTTTTAGTGCATGCAATCAAAATGGATAAGAATTTCAGTGCATGTGGCGGCTTGGATGTTGTTTTTTAGTTTACCCGCCATCTTTATGCCTCAATATGATTTAACGGGTGAAAACAAGCCGTACGTAGATTCGTACTTTTTCTCCTTACACTTTTTAGTAACTGATTTATTGTTGGTAGGCATATTCTACCTCAATACGTTTGTTTTAATGCCCCGATTGTTCTTCAAAAAGCGATTTTGGGAATACGTTGTGCTCATTTCGGGTTTACTAATCATTTTTATTTATATCCCAACGTTGTTTCAATCGGCAGAAACGTATGCGCCACCTCCTCCTCCACCGCATTTAATGAATTTAGAAAACATGAACGATTATTTTAGTCACCGCACTCCGGCTGTACATAAAAGTCGTTATGAATTTTCGGCTTTTGTGTTCTTAATTATTTGGTTGCTCAGTACAGGCATAAAAATCACGGAGGAATGGCTCATGTCGGAAAAGCGTGCTAAAGAAATTGAAGCTGAAAAATTATCGACCGAGCTTTCATTTCTAAAGACGCAAATCAATCCACATTTCTTATTTAATACCTTAAACACCATTTACATGCTGGCTTTGAGTAAAAGTGACATTACTGCCGAAGCAGTGATGAAACTGAGTCAGTTAATGCGTTATGTAATCGATGAAGCCAGTGCCGGATGGGTGCCGGCGGAAAAAGAGATTAAGTATATAGAGCATTATATCGAATTACAGCGCATTCGTTTGAGCAACAAAGTAGTCATTGAATATACTGTTGATGAAGATGGCCGTTCGTACTTAATTGCTCCGTTGATTTTAATGCCATTTATCGAGAATGCCTTTAAATATGGTACCAGCACACATGATACCTCAAACATCATAATTACCATTAAAATTGATAAAGGCGTATTGGATTTTCATATCTCTAACCCTATTTTTCCGAAGAAAAAAGATGTTGCTAAAACCGGAATTGGATTAGAAAATACCGAACGCCGCTTAAACTTGGTTTATCCGGGCAAACATCATTTGAATATCATTCAACAAGATAATTTATATATCGTTCACCTTAATTTACAACTACGATGATTAAATGTATAGCAATTGAAGATGAGCCTTTGGCGCTTGAACTGTTAAAAAAATACATTGCTAAAATCCCGAATTTACAATTAATAGGATCATTTACCGATGCCATAGAAGCTTCCGAATTTATTCGTAAATACAAACCGGATTTACTTTTTCTCGACATACAAATGCCGGATATTACGGGTATACAATTGTATCGTTCGTTAGAGGAGAAGCCGATGGTTATTTTTACGACCGCTTATAGTGAGTATGCTGTGGAAGGGTTTGAATTAGACGCCATCGATTATTTACTGAAGCCCTATCCTTTTGACCGATTCGAGAAGGCGGTCGGACGTGCTATTGAGTACTTTAATTTCAAAACACAACCCGCTGTTGCTGATCCGGAATGCTTTTTCGTAAAATCGGAGTATCAAGTAGTTAAAATTAATTGCAGCGATGTCTTATTTATAGAGGGTTTAGACGATTATGTAAAAATCCATTTACACCATTCCAAACCCATTTTGTCGTTGATGAGTTTAAAATCATTGATTGAAAAGTTACCGCAAACCAAGTTTAAACGTGTGCATCGCAGCTTTATCGTACCGTTGCAAAACATTCGAAGCATTCGTAATAAAAAAATCATGTTAGGCGATAATACCGAAATTCCAATCGGGGCCTCTTATGCTGATGAAATACAAGCATGGATGAAGAAATAAATGTGCATTTAAACTTCATTACTTAGCAGAAGTGAACTAAGCAGACACGCGATTCAACAGCTAGAAAAGTATTGGAACAGCAGTTTGAACTTAGCATCGGGGAAAATTTCATTCCCTTGAATACCGCTACATTAAGCGCGGGGACCTACTTTTTAAACTTGGTTTTACCCGATTCAGGTTATAGCTTTCAGCAAACCATTGCCCTTGTTAAACCATAACAGCTTATGATGCAGTAATTTTAACTCCAATTTGATAATAGTTATTTACAGCTGCTAACACTTCGTACTTTAAGTAGTAAGCTTTGCAAAAATGTTGGAAAGCAGCAAATTCATGATTGGGTACATTAAATTCATCAAATAAAATGATATCGCCGGCTTTTAGGTAAGGCGCTAATATTGTTAGCACATACAAGGTAGAGCTATACAAATCGGCATCTAAATGAATAATTTTACGTTTACCATTTTTTAACCCGTAGGATTCGATAAATGGCAATAAGCTTTGTTGAAATAAGCCTTTAACAAACGAGTGGCGACTGTCATTTAACTCGGGAATGGGTGTTGCGAATGCTCCTTTGGCATAACCACCCCAATTTTCCGGTAAACCTTCAAAAGTATCGAAGCCAAAGAATCGCGAATCGGGATGATGGTTGTTTTGAACCCAATATTTAAATGAAGCTCCTTTATATACCCCAAATTCTAAATAATCAATTGAAGTATGTGTCAGTTGCTCTTGTTCAATAACATTGGCATATAACGAATAACGCGCATTCAAATCGCGTTTAGCACTAAAAAAATCGTTTAAGCCTTTAACTTTATTGGTACTGATCCATTTTGACAATTGAATAGTATGAGCTATAAAAAGCATAGGATTAGCCAAGAAGTTAAGAAACAGTCCCGGACGAAGCACCAAAATAAAGCTTTTTAAAAATGCATTGGTGGCATATAAGAATGATCGCATGAGCTAAACTGAAATTTGAGGCGTGAAAATACAATAGTATTATTAAAATGGGGCTAAAAAATGAAAAGTGCGCTATATAGGGTGCTTCAAAACAAACCTCAATATTACCTTAATGTTAATTCTGTGTTTCATCTTTCGCTATTTGAAACGCAATGTTATTTTTGCATTAACAAAACTTTAAAATCATGGCATTAGATTCAATTTTCCAATTCTTTGCACCCAAAGACCGTCGTTTTTTTCCATTATTTGATGATCAAGCTGCCAATTTGGTGAAAATAGCCGAAGTAATGAACACTTTGGTTAATACCGCCAATGCTGACAAACGTAAGGAACTGGAAAAAGAAATCGAAAACATGGAGCATGTATGCGATCAATGTGCACATCGCATTTATTTAGAACTTAGCAAAAGCTTTATCACCCCATTCGATCGTGAAGATATTCACCGTTTAACTTCATCCATTGATGAAATTGCCGATTATATTCATGGAGCGAGCAAACGTATCGCTTTATATAATGTTACGGACTTTTCTCCGGCTATCATCAAATTAACTGAGTTGATCCTTTTGAGTACGCAAGAATTGCAAAAGGCAGTTAATGAACTAAAAAACATTCGTAATATTCG
>JAHEYX010000203.1:829-6000 GCA_023251415.1 Chitinophagales bacterium | reverse complement strand
GAAACCGGTGATGAATGGAGCACGCGCATAATTGGTGTCTACGCCTTTCAAAACTTGTGCAAGAAAATTAGCCGAGCTGTTGGCATCCACCACTTCACAAGTAGCCATAATATCGGGATGAACTGCATTAACAATAGTGCGATAAAATGGATTGCGCGTTACTGAATCGGCTGGCGATGAATAATAATGCAATAAATTATACGACATAAATTGAATCGTATCCTGAGCATGAACGGTATATGCTGTAAATAATATAATGACAGTTGCTAATAAATTAGTGGTAAATTTCATAGTGGGGTGGATGAACGTTAAAAGTACTAATAACTTTGCTAAACCGCAATAAAAAAGAGGATAGCCCTTAACAGTAACAGTTGTGGACGATCCTCTTTTTTTGTAATGCGAATAGTTTACAGCGATTGCATGTCGATCACAAAACGGTATTTCACATCGCCTTTTAGCATACGTTCGTAAGCTTCATTAATTTGTTGAATCGGAATAATTTCAACGTCTGAAGTAATGCCTTTTTCGGCACAATAATCTAACATTTCTTGTGTTTCAGGAATACCGCCTATTAACGATCCAACCAAACTGCGGCGTTGGCCGATTAAGCTAAACGATGGAATTTTTGCGGGTTCAATAGGTGCGCCAACACAAATCATGGTGCCGTTAGTTTTGAGCAATTGCAAATAGGTATTGTAATCGTGCGGTGCAGAAACGGTATTTAAAATAAAGTCGAATGTTTTTAGTGCTTTATTCATTTGTCCTTTATCGCTGCTTAATAAAAAATGGGTAGCGCCTAATCGTTTAGCATCCGCTTCTTTGTGTGCCGAGTGGCTGATCATGGTTACTTCGGCTCCAAAGGAAGAAGCAAGTTTAACAGCCATATGTCCTAAGCCGCCTAAGCCCAATACGCCAATTTTATGACCGACTCCAACTTTCCAATGACGTAAAGGGGAATAAGTAGTGATTCCTGCACACAATAAAGGTGCAACACCGGCTAATGGTAAGCGATCAGAAATATGCAATACGAAACTTTCATCCGCTACTATTTGTTTACTGTAACCACCAAAAGTATGAGGCGTACCATCACTCGTTTTACCATTGTAAGTGCCGACTATACCGTTGTCGCAATATTGTTGTAAACCTTGTTTGCAATTATCGCACTCGCGACAACTGTCTACCAAACAACCGATACCTGCCAAATCACCAACTTTAAAGCGGGTTACATTAGAACCAATCGCAGAAACACGACCAACAATTTCATGACCCGGAACGCATGGGTATTTGGTTCCGCCCCATTCATTACGAGCAGTATGAATATCACTGTGACAAACACCGCAATACATAATATCGATTTGAACATCATTGGCTTGTGGTTCACGGCGCGGAATATCGTGTGGTGCTAAAGGGCTTGTTGAGGATTGAGCTGCAAAGGCTTTCGTTGCGTTCATGGAATAGTTTTTTTTAGTAAACAAAACTACTACGGAAATGTTTAACGAAGGAAGAATTACTATTGAAAGAATGGAAATGAAATTTATAAACTTAGATTATACTTTTAACTTCATTAAGCTTTAAACTAACTTCATCAATATCATTAATAATGTTCAGGAAAATTGGATCAATCCAGTTTAAAATGGAAATTATAGCTTTATAAACTTCTTCTGTAGAACTGGTTTCTATTTGTTGACCTTTAAAGCAAATTGGTTCATTATGATTAATGCGGTTTCTAAATTTTCTAATTTTAGTTAATGCAACAACAACTTGCTTTCGACCATACCCTGACGGTAAATGTTTAAATATTTTGATAGGATAACCATACAACAGTTTATAATGATGAAGTTCATATAAATCTGTCCAAAATCCCAAAGTTTGTTCCGCAATTACTTTGCCGTTGGTAACAGGTAAGCCTGCATTCAGAAGTCGTTTCTCGGCTTTAATTACTGCTTTCTTTAAAAAATCATTAATAAGTAATTGGCCGGTTTTTTTATGAATAAATTTCAAGGAAGCATCAGACATAAAACCAGACTTTTGATTAATAATCCAATTTACGTCATTAAAATGATTGCATAAAATGCTGTCAAGGCATTACACAAAACAACTTCTACTACTCCAATTAATGGATGAAAGGATTGTTCTAATTTAAGATTGGCTTTATAAAGTTGAATTGCTTGCGGTGTAGAATAGGAAGTAGCTTGTAAATACCTACTCGTTCTAGCAGGCGAAAAATAGGTTCTAAAATCGTTGTTGTTCATCTTCACTTGTCATTTTCAGAATAGTAGTACCTTTGCAACGTAATGCTTGGTAAAGCCTCTTATTTATTTTAGATAACGTAACCAAGTTTAAGAAATAAGACTTGTCAGCAATGGCAGGTCTTTTTTTATGCTCTTAAATATAACGTGATTTGTTAAATTTACTTAAATTAATTTACCTGCACTTTCATTACCTTATTTATTATTAATTTAAAATGGGTGTTCGATTACAACTGAATCGAGTATCACTCCGATAATTTATCGCCACGTAAGGCGCGGAAGCGTTTGCGTGCATCTACTGCAAAGGTACTGCCCGGAAATTTGACCAATAAATCACTGTACAAATCCATGGCTTCCTTCTTTTTGTTGAGCTTGGTTTCAAACAACTCGGCTTTAGTGTACAGTGCATCATCACCCAAAATATCATCGCTCCATTTCAATCCAATTTCATCCAACAAGCTAACGGCTTCTTCATACTTTTTTTGTTCGATGAATATGTTCGCTTTTGCAAAGGCAATATTGTCGGCTAAATTATTTTCTTTGTAATTAATCCCGATACTGTCGTATGAGGCTAATGCTGCTGTAATTTTATTTTGAAACACCAACAAATCGGCTTTCGCAAATTGTTTCATGGCATTGCTGTTTACAATGCTATCGCCGCCACTGCCTAAGTTTTCGGTTAAGAAGATGGATAAGTCGAGCGCATCATTTGCAATAACATCACTGGTACTGCTTTTAAGTACATCCATTTGCGCTTGTGCCCATTCGAAATCTCCAAAGAAATAACTCCATTTGGCATTTTTGAATTTTCCCAATTCACTAAGTTCTTCACCGGGTAAAGCTTTATCTACTTGTGAATACAATAAAGTAGCTTCCCAAGGTTCACCACTGATAAGATAGTAATCACCAAGGTTTAATTTCGCTTTGCATAAGGCGTGTATTTCAAGCGGATTATTATCAATCAAATCTTTTAAGATGAGTATGGCTGTATCAACGTCATGTAAATACAATGCTTCTAACTCTGCTAAATCGCGATCAGATTCAATTACTTCATTACGACGGTGGTGTTTGTCGAAGTCGGCAATGGCGCTTAAATAGGCTTTTTTCAACGCTTTTAAATCACTTTCGGTATAGTTGTCGGTTTGGGTTATTTTTAAACGACGAACCTTTAATGAAGCATTCCGAGCCACATAATAATTGGCTGCATTTTCACCTAAGCTAATTACATAATCATAAGCATTGGCTGCAGCATCATAGTCTTTTTCTTCAGTAGCTAAACGTGCTACTTCCATCACCTTTTCTCCTTCTTCTTTAAATCGACGATCTAAGGCTTTAACTTGCTCTAATGCCGATTCAAAATCTTTACGTTGCAAATAACTCCATATCAACAAATCCGGATAGGTAAGATCATTAGGGTCGTGTTGAATTTTCTTGAACAACAAAGTTTGCAAATCCAACATGGCTTGATCGTTGGTTAAATAATTTTGCAATACATTTTTTGTTGCTTGCAGTTGTTGAGGATTTTGATCCAAAACCTTCAGCATCATCGTAAACAATTCGGCAATCTTTCCTTGTTTGCCATAAATGGTGCCTATTTCGTATGCATAATGATTTTCATCGTTAAAAATTTTATTGCCTTTTTCATAGGCTTCAATAGCATTATCAAGCAATCCGTATTCTAAAAATAATTTGGCTGTTTTGCGAATCTGTTCATCATCCGGATTCTTCAAATTTTTAATCAGCAATTGCTTTTGCTCGTCCGATTTTTTGCCATTTCCCATTTGCAAATACAACTGTGCTAAGTCAAATAAAAAGGCCGGTTCTTGCGGGCGATTTTTAATTTGCTTTTTAATAGCTTTTTCGGCCTTATCGTATTGCTTTAATGAACGCAATACAGCAAGGTATTTAGTATAAATGCCGATATCATCCGATTTCTTTGCATATATTTTATCATACAAGGCCACCGCTTTTTCCATTTCATTATTCTTGTAGTAAGCATCAGCCAAATCAATATCCTCTTGCGTTTGAGCAAGACTAAGTTGCGGTATTGATGCAAGCACCAACAGTACCCAAGTGCCTAATAATAGTTTTTTTAACATAGTGGATGCAGAATTAGAAGCATAACGCTAAGCTTGCTGCTTTCGCATAAAATTACAGTATTTTTTTTAGATGTGTTAGCAGTAATCTGTTAAGCAATCTAAAACGAAAATTAGCCGAGGGCAGTTAAAGCAGTTTGTTCGTTATTAATTCAATAGTGCTACAAACTCATCAAACAAATAACGGCTATCATGCGGACCGGGATTGCTTTCGGGATGGTATTGAACGCTAAACACGTTTTTACCTTTTAAGCGTATTCCTTCAATGGTATCGTCGTTAAGGTTGATATGTGTTATTTCTAATTCCGGCAAAGCTTTTACGGCAGCTTCATTTACAGCAAAACCATGATTTTGTGAAGTGATTTCGCATTTACCGGTTCTTAAATTTTTAACCGGATGATTAATACCGCGATGTCCGCGATGCATTTTATAAGTAGAGGCACCACAGGCTAATGCCAACAACTGATGCCCTAAGCAAATACCAAACAATGGAATTGGTGTTTGCAGCATTTCTTTTACGGTTTGAATCGCGTAATCCATAGCCGCAGGATCGCCGGGGCCATTACTGATAAAAAAACCGTCGGGTTTCCATTTTAATACTTCAGCTAATGGTGTTTTGGCCGGAAAAACTTGTAAATAACAACCGCGTTGAGCTAAGCTGTTTAAGATATTGCGTTTAACGCCAAAGTCCATTACTGCTACTTTTTTAGGTGCATTAGGATCACCAATAAAGTAAGATGCAGGAGTAGAAACTTTAGAAGCCAATTCTAAACCATCAATAGAAGGTTCAGCTGCTAAGCGTTTTTTTAATTCTTCGATATCATCA
>JAHEYX010000203.1:0-819 GCA_023251415.1 Chitinophagales bacterium | reverse complement strand
GGAAGAGATAATACAGTTCATGGCACCTTTGCTGCGTATATGCAATACCACCGCACGGGTGTCGATGCCTTGAATACCAACCAAATTATTTTCTTCAAAATAATGTTGAATAGTGTCATCGGCAAGGGGGCGACTGTATTGCGGAACCCAGTTTTTACAAACTAAGCCGGCAATTTTCATGGAATCGCTTTCGGTATCTTCGGATTTAACCCCATAGTTTCCAATAAAAATATTGGTCATCACTACAATTTGTTTGTAGTAGCTGGGGTCAGTAAAAATTTCCTGATAACCGGTCATTCCGGTATTAAAGCAAATTTCGCCGGTAGTAGTACCGATTTTTCCTGCTGCATAGCCATGAAATACGGTTCCGTCGGCCAATAAGAGCAGGGCGGGTTTTGAAAGCTGTTTTTCCAAGGTAAAAGGTGTCTTATTGAGCGTCAAAGATATAAGAAAGGGGTATAATCGAAAGAAAACTTTATCCCTGTTATTCACATTTTTGAAATAAAGCAAGCCACTATTGAAGCCTTTTGCCGCTAATTAGGCTTGTTTTTGTGGAAATTGTCGGAATTGTGAATTGTTAGAAAGATAATAACCATTAGGTCTCTTTAGCAACTATTAGAGCGTCAAATTGGAAATAGAATGGTAAATAAAATTAAAATTCGGGTTTAAGGGTCTTTAAGCTATAGAAAAGCGAGTGCTAAGGTTATTCTTCCTTCATTTTTATAATAAATGAATATTTAAACACCATATACCGCATCTATCAATTTTGCCATTTCACGGTCTTTAGCGGTAACGGTATTACCGGCACTATGCGTTTGT
>JAHEYX010000202.1 GCA_023251415.1 Chitinophagales bacterium | reverse complement strand
CTCATCATCAACTCCCCGTTGGTGGTTAACAAGGTTGCATAAGCATTCAAATTAGCCAAGTTATAATTCAAGGTAATGTTTGAAAGAATAACATCAAATTGCTGATCCCCAATATTTTTTTCATCACCCAACTCAAGTTGAATGGTTTTGCAATTATTCATGGCGCAATTTTCAAGGGCATTTTGAATAGCCCATTCGTCATAATCAATTCCAAGTATCGAGCTAGCCCCCAATTGCTCTGCTAATATGGCCAATATACCAGTACCGGTTCCCATATCTAAAACACGTTTAGCTTGAAAATCAGTGGATAACATTAATTCTATCATGCCGCTGGTTGTGCCATGATGTCCTGTACCAAAACTCATTTTAGGCTGAATGGTGATGGTATGAATAGCTTCCGGTTTTTCTGGATGAAATAAAGCTCTAACGTATACTTTATCTGCTACCCAAACCGGTTCAAAGTTTTGCTCCCAGGTTTCATTCCAATTCGTTTGAACCACTTGTTCTTGTTTAACTGATGCGGGTGCGATATGGTACCGTTCAAAAATTGTTTGGGTTAAATCATTAACTGCAGCATAGGCAGCTGTTGAAATACAAGCCGTTAAGACTGTTTCGGACTGAACAAAATTGTCGAAACCTATTTCGCTTAACTCAGCTATTAGCATGTCTTGCATAGCTTCATCAGCAGCAATTTCAAATACTTCAAACGTATCGGTAGATAAATTCATAAAAGGGAAAGGGGACAGAAAAATGAAAAGGTGGAGACAGTAACCATAAAACTGCTCCACCTTAATTCACACTTTAACCAAAAAAACCAACTCTTTGATCTGCAGCTGCAGATGCTAATTATTTTTAAGCATTGGCTTTAACCAAATTGCTTCTTTTAAGCATTTCGAATGAGCCAAATAATACCATAGTAAAAAACAAATCACCGGTCATGGTGTACTTCAAAAACGGAATTCCTGCTACATATGATTCCATTAATCCGGCAGCATTTGCAGGATAACCACTATTTGGCATAAACCAAACCGCAAAATTTGTAATCAAGAAAAACACGATTGAAGAAAGTAAAGACATTCCAACTAAAGTTCCCGTATTTATAAACTTCTTTAATAAAATAGCTAAAACAGCTACTACTATAAAAGATGAATAGGTAAAGAACACATAGTTATGAAACAACTTTGTTCCATTATCCAATGCAATGATTATGTCTGATAAGAACATTAAAGTAAACGGTAACACTATTGCCATCCATTTCTTTTGAAAATTCATTCCACCAAAAATGGCAATCGCTGCAAGCGGAGAAAAATTTGCTAACCAAGAATAATGATTGTTCAATAATCTTGAACCAATAGCTAATAGTATTAATCCGATAACAAAGAAATTCGATTTATTCTGATTCATTAATTTGCTGCTTTCAGTTTTAGTGTGCTGCAAATATAAATCTGTTTTCAAACTTCTAAATACTTTCAGAGCCTTTTTTTTAAAACAACAAAAACTAATTAAAATAACTCTTTACGTATTATTATGCAAGTAATTGAATTACAATAACATGTGTAATTTTGTCTTTTAAATTAGACAGCCCAATACATTAAAAATAAAATAACTATAATAGCGCTAAAATGACGCTTTTAAACTCAAATCGATGCTTTTTACACCGTGAGTTAGTGCCCCAACCGAGATAAAATCGACCCCGGTTTCTGCTATCGAACGCACCGTTTTCAAGTTGACTCCTCCACTTGCTTCCGTTTCTATGCTCTTGTTTACTAATTGTACAGCTCGTTGCATATCATCAATAGAGAAGTTATCAAACATGATACGATCAACACCACTACATGCTAATACTTCTTCAACATCAGCTAATGTTCTTGTCTCAACTTCTATGGGCAATTGCAATTGTTTTTCTTTCAAGTATGTTTTGGTTGCTTCCACTGCTGCGCGTATACCGCCTGCAAAATCAATGTGATTATCTTTTAACATCACCATATCATACAATCCCATACGATGATTAGAAGCACCACCAATTCGAACTGCCCATTTTTCGAAGTAACGAAACAAGGGTGTAGTCTTACGTGTATCTAATATAACAGCACCAGTGCCTGCAACTTCATTCACATAAGTACTGCTTAAAGTAGCAATGGCACTCATGCGTTGCATCGTATTCAAAACCAAGCGCTCTGCTTTTAATAAAGCTTGCACTCCTAATTCTACTTCAAAAGCTACTTGTCCGTTTTGTACACGTTGACCATCCATAAAATGTATATGCATGATTACCGTAGGATCCACTTGTTTAAAAATAGCTTGCGCCAACTCTATTCCCGCCAAAACACCATCTTCTTTTACTTTTAAAAGCGCCTTTCCGCGTGCATCGGCAGGTATACATGCCAAAGAGCTGTAATCACCGCTTTGTACATCTTCGTGTAAAGCTGCTGTAATAAATTGTTGAATTTGCGCTTGATGGTCTGCCATAGCATTCTATTAATTTTGCTGCTCGGATAGTTTTTGACGCTTCACTCCAAACTCCAGAATTTTATCAATAAATTGGAATGGCTGATAACGCTGTAATGCAGCTTGATGATAAATGCATGTAGCCGGAGTCATACCCGGCAAAGAGTTTACTTCAATGATAATTGTTTCAGCACGTAAATCATCGTAAATACGCACAAAAGCATCAATGCGACAATACCCTTCTACCCCTAAAATTTTGGCAGCATCTTCCAATGTTTTCTTTACTTGTTTGGCAATAATTTTATACTGCTTCGTATCGACAGCGAAACGAGCCGGTGTAATATTTTGTCCTTGACCAGCCAAAAATTTTTCTTCTAAACTCAATACTTCTCCGTCGGCTAATGTTTCACTGGGCTCAAACAATTCATAAAATAGCGTACCTTCTTCGGTGAGGTGAGTGAGCATGCCACCGGTAATTTCCATAAAACCGGCCGCACCATTTTTACTGATTAAATTTTCTAATAGCACTACTTGCTTTTGTGGAAATTCTTCTTTGAGTTTTAAATGTAAAAGCTGTGCTTCCTGCGGCATCAACTCCACTTGTTCGCGATACAACAATCGTAAATACGCGCTTAATTCTTCAGCATTGTGTATTTTCTTAACCGCGCTACTGCAACCATCATCAACCGGCTTAGCGATTAGTGGGTAATGCAACTGTTCACTTACTTGCTTTAAACAAGCTTCCGCATTTTGCAACCAATCATTTTTATAAATTAATAGTTGTTCGGTAACCTGAAAACCATGTTTCTTTAATTGCTGTAAAGTGTTGTATTTATTGATGGTCAATAAGGAGCTTTCAACCCCTGAACCATTAAATGGAATATGGTGTTTCAATAATTCCTTTTGTATAGAACCGTCTTCTCCCGGTCGACCGTGTAAGGCAATAAACACTTCATCTACTTCTTTAGCCAATTGCTCAAAACTAATGCTTTCCGGGGCGAAGTTGATTTGATTGCCGGCAAATTTCTTAGTGATGGCAACACATTCTTGTTTGATAATTTCAATAACAGGATGTGTTTTATAGGCTGAAATTTTATCCCTTATATCATCTGCATTATCCTTCAACATGATTTGTATAGGCAGTTTATACAGAAAAAACTGCTCATCCGATCCGCTTAAGAAAAACGGAATAGGTTGGTACTTAGCAGAAGAAGCTAATTTTTCATAAATATTTCTACCACTTTCAACTGAAATATGGCGTTCAGAGCTGTATCCGCCCATGATCACTCCAACCTTAATCTTTTGTTTATTTTCGGCATGCAGCGATTGCAAGGCTTCGTTCAAACGCTTGTGAGCATTACGATAATATTGCGCAGTAGCACCCGCACCAACACGTTGTTGCAAAGATGTACTAATAATGAAGGTAATAAATTGAGATGGATTCAACCCAATCTCAGCCGATTGATGAAAGAAAAACGAACTCGGTAACATTCCGGAAGTAGTATTCGGGTCGTTTAAAAAGATTTTCCCTTCCTCATTTATAAAACCATCAATACGCGCATAAACATCAAATCCAACAAATGAAAATAATTGCTGACAAGCCTTTCGTATTGCTTGAATTTGTTCATCCGGAATATTGATTGGTGTAATTTTGCGACTTAGGCCCGGCATGTACTTACTACGGTAATCAAATAATTCTTGGCCTTTAACAATCTCAGTAGGCGGCAAGGCTATAGGATTTCCTTGCTCATCCTGAATAACAATACAACTAAATTCTTTTCCCTTAATGAAACCTTCAATCAATACTTCCTTCTCGGTATCGATGGCTTCTAATTTTAATGCTTCTTCATATTGCGCAAAATGCGATTCGAAGTGTGCAAATAACTGTTCGGGATGTTTTATTTCAACAATATTGGTATGCTTTGCAGAACTCAGTAAAATAGGTAATCCCAAACCTTCACGTATATCCGTTAATTCTTTAATGCGATTGATTTTTCCTTTATGATCTAAACCGACCCATTGTTGTGATGAAATGGTGCAACAAAAAAAGGCTTTATCAACGGCATTTATAAATTGCGATTCATCTGCATTCAAAATAATAGAAGCACCAACGGAAGAACCTTGATTAGCCGGTTTGATAGCAAGCGGAAAGCCAATTGCAGTCTTTATTTTATCGAATAATGCTTTTTTATTTTGCTCCTGTTGCCAGGTATGTTTGTTTACCAATTCAAATGGAGGAGAGTTAAACCCTGCAGTAGAAAGCATGCGTTTTTGAGCGGCTTTATCCATTCCAAAAGCAGAAGGCATGATGCCACTGCCACTGTAAGGAATTTTTAGCCATTGCAATAAACCTTGTATGCTGCCATCTTCACCAAATTCACCATGTAAGGCTAAAAAAGCAAAATCAATTAACTGCGGCAGTTCATTGATTTCGATTTTGCGACCAATAAGTTTGATGCATTCGTTATAGTTGGCTTCGTCAATTGGCAACGATTCACTATAAATTTGAAAAGCATTGGGTGATGGCGGAAGTGCCTGAATAGGCGGAAAGAAATCCCGTATGGTTCCTTTGTAAATGTACTGCCAATCTAATAAGATGAAATTATTAAATCCATCTATAAATATGGGAACTGCTTCGAATAATGATTTATCTAAATTATCATAAACAGTTCGGCCTCCCGCAAATGATATTTCACGCTCGCGAGAGGCTCCACCAAAGAAAATTCCGATTTTCATCATAAGTTAGCGACAAACAAAAATTCGTCTAAAGCCGACGTGTTTTGCTTATCAAAGTAATTAGATATGTAAACGAGACTTTTTATCTAATAATTGTTCAGGTGTTTCAACAATCATTTCATTAGGAATACAACAATCTACCGGACAAACGGCAGCACATTGTGGTTCATCATGAAAACCTTGACATTCAGTACATTTTTCAGGAGTGATATAATAAGTATCACCCGCAATTGGAGCTTGTTTAGCATTTGCATCTAAGCTTGTTCCGTCCATTAATGTAAATGAACCTTTAACGGTTGTACCGTCTGAGATACTCCATTCAACACCACCTTCATAAATTGCGTTGTTTGGACATTCCGGTTCACAAGCGCCACAGTTGATACAGTCTTCAGTAATTTTGATAGCCATAATAGTTAGATTTAAAAATGTGAGTCTTTAATGAGCAATTCTTTCTGTTACTTTGCACAAAATTAATCACTCGTGTCAATACGTCTGCAAAAATAAATTTTTAAATACAGTATTATGCATTTCAATGATAAAATATCCACATTTAGTTTGTGGGGAAAGCGTATAAATGAGCAATTGAGTTTATTACCTACTATTTCAGCCGACTTATTACCTGAAAGTTCAACCTATGATTTATCGGAAGCCCCGTTATGGCATGCGATATTAACCGCTTACTTTAGAAACAATTGGTTCACGCCGTTTCATTCCTATTTAGCGATAAAAAACTGCACTACCGCATTTTTAAATGAAGAAAAATTAAAAGCATGGTGGTCAGCATACGAACAACATCCACCTTTAAGTGCTAACAAGCGAATCGGAATTACTATGGCCGGTAATTTAC
>JAHEYX010000201.1 GCA_023251415.1 Chitinophagales bacterium | reverse complement strand
ACCCTAAACCTATTGATTTTGCTGCTTGTACAACAAGAACTGACCAATACTGCGCGCTTTGCCTTATGGAAAGTTGAGGAACCGTTATCCTTTTTTCTTACTCAAACGCCTTATGATGAAGCCTATTTTACTGCCATTCACCACCCCGAAAAGCAGTTGGAGTTTGGGGCTAGTCGGTATTTGGCGGCTCAATTAAGTCAGCAAGCGTCAAAAGCACTAATCCACAAGCACCCTAACCGCATGCCCTACTTTACCCAGTTAGGGCTTCAAGTATCGCTTTCACACACCCATGGCTTGGTTGCAGCCATTGTTAGTGCCGATTACCCGGTTGGTATTGATGTCGAAAAAATAAACGAACGTATGTTGCGCATTCGCAAACGCTTTATTCATGATGTCGAATTGCCAATGCATTTACCGGAAAGCGAAGAACAGCAAATAGCACGCTGCTGGTGTATCAAAGAAGCCGTATTTAAATGGTTGCAAGAATCAAACATTACTTTTATCACTGATTTTGTTATTGAAAAGTGGGAACATGAAGCAGCTACAGTAAAGATCAGCACTCCTAAAACCCGGCAACAGGTGGTCGTACAAAGTGCCCTTTGGATGGATTATGCTTATGCGTATTGTTTTGAAGCCCACCGTTGATCAGGATAGCTTGATTTGTTCATAAATTCACACAGTTGAAAAGCCTTGGTTAAAATCTTTAGCCGCTAAGTAGCAGGCAACAAAGCGGCTTTTGCTATTTTTAAGCAATTGTAAAATGAAGCTCTACCGCTCACTCTTAGTTCTCTTGTTTTGCTGTTGGTTTGCCTTTGCTCATGCACAGGTACAACAAACACGCATCTTATTTTTATTGGATGCTTCGGGAAGTATGAATCAGAAAATTGAAGCGGAATCCCGCTGGAAAGTAGCTTCCCGCTTACTGTACAACTTAGCCGACAGTTTAGAACGCCATCATTCTCCCGTACAAATTGCGGTACGTGTTTTTGGCCACCAATCGCCAAATGCACAGCACAATTGCCAGGATTCGCGTTTGGAAATACCGTTTGCTAAAAGTAACGCCAAAACCATACTGCGTAAACTCAATGCCATCAATCCACAAGGTTATACGCCAATTGCCTATTCGATTTTTAAAGCGGCAGAAGGCGATTTTCCGCCCGATAAAAATGCCCTTAACGCTATTGTATTAATTACCGATGGTATCGAAACCTGCGATGGCGACCCCTGTGCTGCTGCGCAATTGTTGGAACGTAAACGCATTTCTTTAAAACCTTTCATCATCGGATTGGGTTTGCAAGATTCGTTTATTAAAAAATTTGATTGCGTTGGCCCTTACTTTGATGCAAAATCAAGCTCCGGATTTAATTTGGTTTTACGTTCGGTGGTTGCGCAAATTATGAACACCACTACTGTTCAAGTTAACCTGCTCAATTCGGCCGGTGAAGCAAAAGAAACCAGTGTAGAAGTTACCTTCAGCGATGCCTACAATACCGAATTAAAATATGCTTATGTGCATGCCATGAATGATTTTGGCATCAGTGATACCTTACGTATTGATCCGATTGGTAAATATACCGTAACTGCTCATACGATGCCTCCGGTTAGTAAAAGCGATGTCGTGCTTACTCCGGGGCGACACAATATTATTGGTTTAGATGTGCCGCAAGGTTTGTTGCAACTTACCTTAACCGGTACCCCAACTCCAATGACCATTGGTTTAACAGTGCCTTGCATCATCCGTAAATCCAATCAATTAGAAATAGTGAATGTGCAAGATTTTAACAGTAGCAACAAATACATCAGCGGCGAGTATGATTTAGAAATTTTAACCCTTCCGGAAATAGAAATGCGGGGAGTAACCATCACTCCGGCCGAAACTAAAAACATTCCTATTCCTTATTCCGGCAACTTGAGTATTTTCTTTCAAACTACCGGTATGGCCAGTATTTATACAACAAAGATTAACCGTTGGGTAAAGGTATACGATTGGGAAAGTGTAAAAGCCGCCAATTACGAAGTTAACCTGCAACCGGGCGAATACGATATCGTGTTTAAATCGAGCACGAAAGCCGGATCTGAAAATACCGAAACCAAACATGTTGTAATTGAATCAGGCAAAGTTGCAAAACTTAAATTTTAATAGCTGTTGAATAAAAACTACTTCCATATTGTTTTGCTAAGCTGCTTACTTTGGTCCTTTCAAAGTAGTGCACAACAAACGTATTCCTTTGTAAATCCCAAACAACTTACTCGCCTATTATTTGTGATAGACGGCTCGCAAAGTATGATGAATGCATGGGACAGAAGTAGCCGTATGGAAGAAGCCAAGCGTATTTTAAATGCTATAGCCGACAGCTTAAGTGTTTTACCAAATGTTGAAGTAGGATTGCGTGTTTACGGTCACCAATATGATCAATCGCAAAACAATTGTCGAGATACCAAGTTGGAAGTGCCGGTTGGCAAAAACAATTTAAAGTTTATTAAAAAGAAACTCGAACTGATTAAGCCCAAAGGTATTACTCCCATTGCACTTACGCTTGAAAAATGCGGTTTGGATTTTCCTCCAGGTACGGCACGAAACGTAATTGTTTTAATTACTGATGGGGTAGAAAGTTGCGGAGGCGACCCGTGTGAAATAGCTAAACAATTGCAACAAAAAGGTGTGATTATTAAACCCTTTGTAATCGGACTTGGTGTGCCGGAGGGTATTGTGGAAGGATTGGAATGTATTGGACAATTTAAAAATGTGGCCGATGCCAAATCCTTCGAACAATTAATGGGGAATATCATCAGCTCGGTATTATCACAAACAACAGCCGAAGTGGATTTGTTGGATTTAAGTAAAAATCCTACTGAAACCAATGTTGGAATGACATTTTATGACAGTCAAAACATGTTGGTGAAATATGTGGTTTATCATCAAATGAATGCACGGGGCAACCCTGATACCTTACATTTAGATCCGGTAGGCTTATACAATTTAGATGTGCATACCTTGCCGCCGGTTGAATTAAACGATATTAAAGTAGCGCCTAATTCGCATACAAAAATACCGTTAGATGCCGCTCAAGGCACCTTGCGACTGGGTACGCCGGGTAAAGTGCCAATTAAATGTGTGGTGCGTAAAAGTGGTGGTTTAAACACCATTAATGTACAACCGTTTAATACCGCCGAACGCTACCGTTGCGGATTATACGATTTAGAAATATTGACTTTGCCCCGACTGTATTTTAAAAATATCGAAATCAAACAAACCCAAACCAATAGCATTCAAATTCCGGCCCCGGGCACTTTAGCCGTTGAACGCAATGGGGAAGGCTTTGGTGGCATATTTTATTTGAAGGATAAGGTATGGGTAAAATTGTATGAATTTAAATATAAAGTGTTTAACGAAACCATTGCCTTACAACCCGGCAATTATCGAATCATCTACCGCTCGCGCAGCAACCGCAAAATGCGGCAGAGCATACAAAAAGAAGTGCTGATCAAAAGTAACCAAGTGGTGAATATCACCTTGTAAAAACTGAATCTTTTTTCATTCGATTACCGCTCGTTTTCAAGCGAATACCCCATTTGTTGGTGTTGCAATGCCCATTAACGAAGCATTTGAGAATTATTTTTAGGCTAGTCTAAATTTTTATTTATATTTGCCTCAATATATGTTGAGTCCAACCGAAGAAAATTATTTAAAAGTAATACTTGCATTAAGCAGTAAAAATGAGCAAGCCGTTCATACCAATGCTATTGCAGCTGAATTGCGCATTGCCGCTGCAACTGCAACCGACATGTGTAAAAAGCTGGCGGTAAAAAAATTGGTTAGCCATGAAAAATACAAAGGCGTATTACTTACCAAAACCGGGTATTTGAAAGCGTGTTTAATTATACGTAAACACCGGTTATGGGAAACCTTTTTGGTAGAACAATTGAAATTCAAATGGGATGAAGTGCATGAAATTGCCGAACAATTGGAGCACATCGACAGTGAAGAGTTAGTGAATCGTTTAGAATTGTTATTAGGCTCGCCCAAAACTGATCCGCATGGTGATCCGATACCCGACAAAAACGGGTATTTACCGCCTTCGCGCTCGATGCCTTTGGCCGAAGCCGCCACACACGATGTTCATGTAGTAAGAGGGGTTGCCGATCAAAGCTCGAAATTTTTACAGTTGTTGAACAAACTCAATATTGGTATTGGAAGTCGCATTCGCATTATGGAAAAATTTGATTTTGACCAATCGATTGCGATTAAAGTGGATCAACAAAAAACCGTTCACATCAGTGATCAAGTTGCTCGAAATATTATTGTTAAATAACCCGCTAAAGTGAAGTAGAACCGTGACCTTAAAAGAGAAAATAGTTAAAAGTTTAGCAGAAGTAAATCACTCTGTTAAAACACATCAAACCGGCTCGTGGCTAAAACGATTTTTAGCTTTTAGCGGTCCGGCTTATTTGGTGAGTGTTGGTTATATGGATCCGGGTAATTGGGCAACCGATATAGCAGGGGGCAGTCAGTTTGGTTATAGTTTATTGTGGGTATTGTTGATGAGTAATGGAATGGCCTTGTTGTTGCAAAGTTTAGCCGCTCGTTTGGGTGTAGTAACCGGAATGGATTTGGCACAAGCTTCAAAAAAGTATTTTCCGCCATTTGTAAATTATGCGTTGTTTGCATTGGCTCAATTTGCTATCATCGCGTGTGATTTAGCCGAAGTATTGGGATTTGCCATTGGCGTGCATTTACTGTTTGGATTGCCATTAGTTTGGGGCGTTGGTATTAGTTTGTTAGACACCTTTTTGATTTTAGCATTGCAACGTTTCGGCATGCGAAAACTGGAAGCCTTTATTATTGCCTTGGTTGGTATAATTGGCGTATCGTTTTTAGCCGAATTGTTTTTAGCCGCACCGGTAGCAAAAGATGTAGCCGTTGGTTTTATTCCAAGTGCCTTTACGAAAGACTCCTTATTAATTGCAATCGGTATTTTAGGAGCTACAGTAATGCCGCATAACCTTTACTTACATTCGGCCTTGGTGCAAACCCGTCAATTCAATCACGATGAAAAGAGCATACATCAGGTAATTCGATTCAATTTCTTTGACTCTGCTATTGCATTGAATTTAGCTTTTTTTGTAAATGCCGCAATACTTATTTTAGCAGCTGCCGCTTTTCATTACAGCGGTCATACCGAAGTAGCCAGTATTGAAAATGCGCATCAGCTTTTAGATCAATTACTGGGTAGTAAAATTGCTCCCATTTTATTTGCTGTAGCCTTAATTGCATCAGGTCAAAGCAGCACTATTACCGGTACATTAGCCGGACAAATAATAATGGAGGGTTATTTGAACCTGCAATTAAAACCATGGGTACGTCGCTTGTTAACACGCAGCTTTGCCATAATACCTGCAATGATTACTTTATTGTTGTTTGGTGAAGCGAAACTGGACGTGCTGTTGTTGTTAAGTCAAGTTGTGTTAAGTCTACAATTGGGTTTTGCAATTGTACCGCTAATTCATTTTGTTAGCAATAAACAATGGATGGGTAAATTTCAGCTCATTCCGGTTTGGCAACTTGTGGCATGGGTCGTTGCAGCCATCATCATTGGTTTAAACATGAAATTGGTGTACGATCAACTCCTCAACCAATTGCAACATGCTGATGGAGTTGCCTTATCACTAACCAAGTTTGTAGCTATTCCGTTTGCGTTATTGGCCTTAGCTTTATTGGTTTACACCATTATTGCCCCATTGCTGAAGGCTAAACCGATTCAACAATAAATCGTTCCACTTTAAATACAACAAAAGCAGCTAAGGCTTGTGCTTAAACTGCTGATGTTACTAGTACTAAATTTATTAAGTTGTTTAGTTTGAAACCCCAATTTCTAAACCGGGTTTTCCGCCTCGTTTGCGCTTAGGTGGCTTAGGTGCTTGTTTTGGAATTTGTTGTTGGGGTGGGTTCAGTTGATTTCGCGCAGGCGCATTTGGTTTGGGTGCTTGTTGATCTCGGGAAGGTACAGGGCTTCGTTGCGGCGGTGGATTAGTTGGTATTGGATTAT
>JAHEYX010000200.1 GCA_023251415.1 Chitinophagales bacterium | reverse complement strand
TCAACTCCTAAGTTAGCAGCCCCTTGAGTAGTTTCAGAAGTAAATTCATTTTCCGGAGCAATTTGTAACGATTTTTTATAAGCTGCCATAGCAGTATCTAAAGCTCCCGGAGCCATGGTAGAATCCAAATGCTTTTCGTGAATGGCTTGATAAATCATACCACGGTAATACCACGTTTTATACATTTTTGCAGAACTTGGTTCTTTACTGGCTTCGTCGATAGCAGCTTTAGCTTTATCGTACTCATCAAATTTTAAATAATTAAATGCACTCACCACTTTCGCTTTTTGCGCCGCAGCAGGCAAGGTAAAGGCAGTAAGGATACCTAAACTGTAAACTAATTTTTTCAACATAAAACTTTTTGTTTTTAAATAAGAAATAATTCACCCACCATCAAAGACGGATGAAACGACAATGACGTTGCAAACATAAAGTTTTTTGTTCTAAAATCTTAGGCGATGATATCACCGGCAAAACTGAGCGGCAACAGGTCTGAAACACGGGCTACTTCGTATATTTCGGGCCCTTCACTTTTTAACAAGATGCGAATGGGCTTTTGGGCTTGATTTTCCTTTTCCAATAATACCTGGCGACAGGTACCACAAGGAGAAACAGGCGTAGTAGTTGGTTTATTGAAGTTTTTGATGGTAATAGCAATCATCGTCAAATCGGCATTGGGATATAAGGATGCTGCAGCCGCAACAGCAATACGTTCGGCACAAAGCCCCAATGGAAACGATGCATTTTCTTGATTGGTACCGGTAACTACCTTTCCATTATTTAAGCGAAGTGCTGCCCCCACATTGAAATGCGAATAAGGAGCATAAGCTTCCGGTAAAACAGCCTGCGCCTTTTGCATCAACTCTTTTGCAGCGTCGTCTAAATCATTAATAGTTGGATAAATACGGATTATGGTTTCAATTTTTAATTCATTCATAGTAGTGGTACAAAAATTAAATCAGCTTTATGGTTTCAAATTCAACGAATTATTTACAGGTTGTGTCTGTTGTCCTGCAATTTACCACTTAAAATTAATAATTTTGCACATTCTAATACAAAAGAATTCATGAAACATATTTTAATGATTGGAGCCGGCAAATCGGCAACGGCCGCTATTTCCTATTTTTTAAGCCATGCAAAAACAAATAAATGGCAACTGACTTTAGCCGATTACGACACAAAAGTAGCCGCACTAAAATTACAAAATAGTCCATACGGTATAGCAAAATCAATAGATGTTACCAATGCTGCCAGTCGCAGAAAATTAATTGCAAAAGCTGATTTGGTGGTAAGTATGATGCCACCTGCGTTTCACCTGCCTATCATTAAGGATTGTATTGCATTAAAGAAAGATTTTATCAATGCTTCGTATGCAACGCCCGAAATAAAAGCATTAGCGGCAGAAGCTAAAAAAGCCGGTATTCGCATCTTGTGTGAAATGGGACTCGATCCAGGAATTGATCATTTGAGCGCTATGAAAACCATACATGAATTGCAAACTAAAGGCGCTAAAATAACGGCTTTCCGCTCCTATTGCGGTGGTTTAGTGGCACCGATTAGCGATAACAATCCTTGGCATTATAAATTCAGCTGGAACCCGAGAAATGTAATATTGGCCGGACAAGGTACAGCTCAGTATCGCGAAGGTGGATTAACCCGCTATATCCCTTATAATCGCTTGTTTACCCAAACTGCGCCCATTCAAATTGAAGGCTATGCCCCTATGGAAGCCTATGCTAATCGAGATTCATTAAGTTATATTGCTTTATATGGTTTAACTGATGCCGCTACTTTTTTACGTGGCACTTTGCGTGTGGAAGGTTTTTGTAAAGCCTGGGACGCACTTGTTCAAATTGGCTTAACCGATGATTCCTATACCATTTCCAACAGTGCTACCTTAACGTATAAAGAATGGGTAAAAAGTTATTTTAATTCCGGTGCCGTTCAAGCCAACCCACATATGCCGATTATCAACGTGATTGCCGGTTATTTGGCCGGCAGTAAAAAGAAACACGAGATTATCCCAATGCTGGAAAGTATTGGCTTATTCAGTGATGAAGTAATTGGATTGAACAACGCTACTCCGGCACAAATTCTACAACAACTGCTTGAAAAAGCATGGCAAATGCAAGCACACGATAAAGACATGATTGTAATGCAACATCAATTTGAATACAGTTATCGCAAGAAAAATTATCGTTTAAACAGTACCTTGGTTTTGGAAGGTGAAGACCAAGTACATACTGCTATGGCAAAAACAGTTGGCTTACCATTAGCCATAGGAGCACGTTTATTATTGCAACGAAAAATTAAAGAAAAAGGAGTGCTTTTACCATTAACAAGCGAAATTTATACTCCTGTTTTAAGCGAGTTGGAAAAATACGGTATACACTTTAAAGAAAAAATAACACCACAAGCTTAAACAAGCATTGCAGCAGCTTCCGGGCCATTCATCAGCAATAAATCAAGGGCCGACATATTGCTTTTAAAGCCAACTTTATCACTAAAAGGTTGGAAATAAATTGGCGTATTCGTGCTTGCAGTTGAAGGTGTAATCGTATTGCGTAAATCGGTATGTTGTGCTGGATTGGCTTCATATTCTGCCGTGTAATGCACCGCAACTTTTAATTGAAATTGTTGCATCAGCCAACGCAATATTTTTACATTCTGTTGAAACAAAAATTGTTCTTCTTCCATAAATAAGGATTGCAATTCCGGCTCATAATGTTCGAAATAAGGGGCGCTTTTATACAGAAAATATATGGTTTTCCATTGTGCACGTCGCCAAGGTAAGCGATTACTGATTTGCACTTCCTGAATAGGAATGTGTTGGTTTTTGCCTTTTTCAAGTGGAACCGACAGCAATTGTACGCCATTAGATGCCGGTACATATAAACGGTTTCGGTACGAACCCTTTTGATAATGTTCCTGCGCTTCAAGGTGCAACGCTTTAGCCTGTTTTATCGTCTTAAAATAAGAAATACAAGGCCAATAGTGTGCTTCTAATAAAATCGAATCTCGTGATTCCATACCGACAAAATTGCTAATTTTACCGTTCTAATCCTTAGCCGACATGAAAAAAATTTACTTCGCGCTTATTTTAGGCCTGCTTTACAGACAAGCCGCTGCAAAAATAGAATACCATTACAATCAATTGGTGTTTCAAAATGGCAGTCACCCGTATGTCGAATGTGCCTTTTCGATTAATCCGTTAAGCATTAATTATAAAACCTTAGCCGACAAAAAACTACAAGGTCAATTAACGGTGACGATTTATTTCAAACAAAACGATCAAGTTATAGTATTTGACAAATTTGGGTTGATGACAAATAAGTTTGATTCGGCTAATGCTATCATTCAAGACCCTGCTGCCATTTTAACCGTTAAACATTACCAGTTGAAACCGGGACAATACAAAGTTGATGTTGATGTATCGGATGGCATCAGCAATGAAGAGCTAAAAGATTTACCGCTAACAGTAAATTACATCGATTCCAAAATCAACTTAAGCAGTATCGAATTAATTGATACGTTTAATCAAGCTACAGATACCTTGCACCAAACTTTTTTTAAAAGTGGTCTTTTAATTTATCCTTACGTAATTGACTATTACCCGAAATCAAAAAATTACTTGATTTTTTACAGCGAATTATATCACCCGGAAGCAGCAGGCATCAGCGGAAAATTTCTTGCTAAATTTCAAATTCTGACTAAAGAAAAACGCACGGAAGTGCCTAATTTTACTAAAACAATGGTGTATTCATTCGGCACCATAGTACCGATGTTAGATCAATTTAACATCAGTAATTTAGAATCCGGTAATTATGTGTTAACCGTTTCCATAATTAACCGTCAGAATGAAGTCTTAGCTACCCAAGAAGTGCCGTTTCAACGCAACAACAAAGCAGAAAAAATTATACTTCCAAAAATGAATTTAGACAGCATCGATTATGCATCTATGCCATTTAAAGGCACGTTTATAGAACGTTTTACTTTAAATGAAATAATTTATCGATTAAGTTCATTAAATCCAATTGCCGACAATACCGAACAACGTTATATCAAAAATTTAATCAGCACCAAGAATGAAGTTTATATGAAAGGCTTCTATTACAATTTTTGGTACACCCATCATCCCGAAAACATGGGAGCAGCTATTAATGCTTATGAAGCAGCATTAACCGAAGTGAACAACACCTTCGGAACACCAACACGCGATGGCTTCGAATCAGACCGTGGACGCGTGTACTTGCATTACGGCGCGCCTAATTCGATACAACAAGTAAAAAATGATCCGGATGCATTACCTTATGAAGTGTGGAATTATTATGATTTACCGGATCAAAAAAATGTCATTTTTGTTTTTTATGCCCCCGATCGTTCCAATAATGATTATGTATTAATTCATTCCACGGCACGTGGTGAGCGCAACGACCCTAAATGGGCAGCAATTATTCAAGGCTCACGTCCTACCGGTGATTTCAATAATTTAGACAAAAGCGGTTACCAACGCAACTCCGGAAGCCGTTTACAAGACATTTACGGCCGCAGCATCAAGGATGAAGCCGGAGCACGTTAATTTTATTCGATTAAATAGCGGTAGAACCCTTTGCAAATTGTATTTTTGCGCCTCTTCAAATCTAAAAAGTAACTCCGCGCTTGAAAACAAAAACACGTAAAGGCAATAAAGTCAATGTCATCACTCTGGGTTGTTCCAAAAACTTGGTAGATAGTGAAGTCTTAATGGGGCAATTAAAAGCCAATCAATTTGACGTAAAGCACGAAAGCAACCAATTGAAAGACAGTGAAATCGTAATTATAAACACTTGCGGTTTTATTGAAAATGCTAAACAAGAAAGCATCAATACCATTATTGAGTACAGTGAATTAAAGGCGGAAGGTCGCATTGATCAATTGATTGTAACGGGTTGCCTTAGCGAACGATACAAAGACGACTTAACGAATGAGTTTCCGGAAGTAGATGCCTTTTTTGGCACCATGGAATTACCCAATATACTTAAAAAACTAGGGGCTGATTATAAGCATGAATTAATTGGCGAACGTTATTTAACCACTGCCCCACACTATGCGTATTTAAAAATTTCGGAAGGGTGTAACCGTACTTGCTCGTTTTGTGCCATCCCTTTGATGCGTGGTAAACACGTGTCGCGTCCGATTGAAGATTTGGTAACAGAAGCAAAGCACCTTGCCAAAAACGGCGTAAAAGAATTGATGCTAATAGCGCAAGAACTTACCTATTATGGTTTAGATTTATACAAAGAACGCAAACTTGCCGAGCTATTAGACGCTTTGTGTGAAGTAGAAGGAATTGAATGGATACGCCTGCATTATGCTTATCCAACCGGTTTTCCGACCGGCATTTTACCGGTTATTGCCAAACAAAAGAAAGTTTGTGATTATTTAGATATTCCGTTCCAACACGCCGCTGATGGTGTGTTGAAACGCATGCGCAGAAGTATTACCCAAGCCGAAACACTTGCTTTAATCGAACAAATAAGAGCTGAAGTTCCCGGAATTACCCTTCGCACCACTATGTTGGTTGGTTTCCCAGGTGAGACCGAAGCAGAATTTGAAGAATTATGCGATTTTATTCGAAAAGTGCGCTTTAATCGCTTGGGGGTTTTCACGTACAGTCACGAAGAAAATACCGGTGCCTATGATTTGGTGGATGATGTACCGGAAGCCGTTAAACAAGAACGTGCAGCCATTTTAATGGATATTCAACAAGAAATTTCTGCGGCATTGAATCAAGAAAAAGTTGGTTCAACCCAGTTGGTGATGATAGACCGTAAAGAAGGCAACTACTTTGTTGGTCGCACCACAGGTGATTCTCCGGAGGTAGATAATGAAGTTTTAATTGATGCGAAAACAAATTATTGCCGTGTAGGTGACTTTGCTACCGTAAAAATCACCCGTGCCGAGGAATTTGATTTGTATGCCGAAGTAGTACCGAAAAAGTAGTTACTTATTTCACCGATTCTTTTTTACTTTGCACTCTTAAAAATGAACAGCGCTTTTGGCAACAAAAGCTTAACCGATAGAACGTATTTACATTTGGCAGCAGCCAAACAACTT
>JAHEYX010000199.1 GCA_023251415.1 Chitinophagales bacterium | reverse complement strand
TCTTTATTTCTTCTACCACATTTGGATCAAGCAAGGTAGACACATCGCCCAAATTTTCTGTTTCTCCTTCTGCTATTTTACGTAAAATACGACGCATAATTTTACCACTACGTGTCTTCGGTAAACCACTTACAAACTGTATTTTATCGGGCTTTGCAATGGCTCCAATAATTCGCGATACCGTTTGGTGTATGTCTTGGGCTACTAATTTCGGATCATTCAAATTGCCGTTAAATATTACATAAGCATAAATACCTTGTCCTTTAATATCATGCGGATAACCAACAATGGCACTTTCAACCACACCGGTATGCATATTAATGGCGTTTTCTACTTCTGCAGTGCCTATGCGATGACCACTAACATTCAATACATCATCTACTCTACCTGTAATGCGATAATTCCCTTGAGCATCACGTGAGCAACCATCTCCGGTGAAATATAAATTCGGGTAAGTACTGAAATACGTTGTTCGACAACGTTCATGGTCACCGTAAGTGGTGCGTAATACAGCTGGCCATGGGTGCGAAATACATAAATTACCACTTACCGTTTCTTTAGGCAATTGCAAAGCAGCGGCTTCACTTCCCGGAATAATATTCCCATTTTCATCAACCAACAACGGTTGCACGCCCGGTAATGGCCAAGTAGCATGTGCAGCTTTATGTGGTGTTACTCCTGCTAAATTCGAAATCAAAATACCGCCCGTTTCTGTTTGCCACCAGGTATCAACTATCGGACATTTACCTTTACCGATATTTTCATAAAACCAATTCCATGCTTCTTCGTTAATAGGTTCACCAACACTGCCTAATACTTTTAACGAACTCAAATCTTTATCCTTTAGCACATCCAACCCAAAACTCATCAGACTACGAATAGCTGTAGGAGCTGTGTACAAAAGAGTTACTTTAAATTTATCAACGATATCCCAGAAGCGTCCTGCATCCGGATAAGTAGGTATGCCTTCAAACATTAAAGAAGTTGCACCGGCTGATAATGGCCCGTATACAATGTAACTATGTCCGGTAATCCAACCTACATCGGCTGTACAGAAGAATACATCTGCAGCTTGGTATTGAAATACATTTACAAAAGTATAATTAGTATACACCATGTAACCTGCACAAGTATGAACAACACCTTTTGGCTTTCCGGTACTGCCCGATGTATATAAAATAAACAAAGGATCTTCGGCATCCATGCTTTCCGCTTCAAAAAATGGATTGCCCGCTGTTTCAACTTTACGTACTTCATCTTCCCACCAACAATCACGACCTTTAATCATACTCACCGGCATACGCGTGCGGGTTAATACGACCACCCGTTTAACCGAGTGACATTGCACCAACGCATCATCAATAATATTCTTCAATGCTATTTCTTTATTGCCTCTAAACGCACCATCGGCAGTAATCACAATATTACATTGTGCATCATTTATACGATCGGCAATGCTTTGCGCAGAGAAACCACCAAACACCACCGAGTGTATGGCCCCAATACGTGCACAAGCTAAAACAGCAATGGCTAATTCGGGAACCATCGGCATATAAATACAAATCCGATCGCCTTTTTTAGCACCGTTATTTTTTAAAACATGTGCAAATTGATTTACTTTAAACAAGAGCTCCTTATAACTTAATCGGCGGTAGTGCTCTTCCGGATTATTGCTTTCCCACAAAATAGCCGTGGCATTGGGTTGCAATTCAGCCCATCGATCTAAACAATTTTCGGTAATATTTAATTGCGCCCCTTTAAACCATTCTACTTTTGGTGCAGTGAAATTCCAATCTAATATTTGGTCGGCATGTTTTTTCCAACGAAAATGTGATGCTACTTCTCCCCAAAATTTAGCAGGGTTTTCTATACTTTGTTTATAAGCTTCGTGGTATTGTTCCAGTGTTTTTATTTGATAGGGATATGACATAAAATTGGTGTTTACTAAGATGTGCTAAAATAGCAAAAAATAAAAAGCTTGTATCACTAAAAATAGATTCCCCGGCTCTAACCTTGCGTTTCTTATTTAGCACGGACTGCGCGCTTATAATTGAAATATTTAATCAGTTCAAATACCATCAATATAAGCACAGCTCCGGAAATAGATGAACCAAAATGCTTCAACCCCGGATACTCAAAACTAAACACCTTTTGTAAAAAAGGAATTGTAATAGCCATTAATAATAAACTGAGGGCAATAATTACAATAGTTAACACCGCAATATTTTTCTCCTTGATTACATTAAAAACATTTCTGGTTTTTGATAACGTGGTAAGGATTAAAAATATATTTCCAATAATTAAAGAAGAAAAGGCAATGGCTCGTACTTCTCCTGTTGTGTGTCCTTCGTGAATGGATAAGAAAAAAACTACCACTACCATGATAGTTAATAATACTCCTTGAAAAAGACTTAAACCGACTTTATTCCAACCAAAAAAAGATGCTTTAGGATTGCGGGGCGGACGATTCATAATATTCTTTTCCTCTTGTTCCGATTCAAAAGCAATTGAACTAATTGGATCAATAATTAATTCTAAAAACACAATATGTAATGGCAATAAAAGTAATGGTATGGTGTTGAAAAACGCAGGTAATAAAGCCAAGCCGATAATTGGAATATGTATAGCTAAAATATAAGACATGGCTTTTTGCAAATTGTCGTAAATTTTTCTTCCCAAACGTATGGCAGCAACTATGGATGCAAAGTTATCGTCCAGTAAAACTAATGCAGAAGCTTCACGCGCAACGTCAGTTCCCTTTTGACCCATTGCAATTCCGATAGCTGCGGCTTTTAATGCCGGCGCATCATTTACTCCATCACCGGTCATGGCTACAATTTCACCGTTTGCTTTTAATGCTTTAATAAGCTGCAATTTTTGCTCCGGTATGATACGCGCAAAGATGGTCGTGCTTTTTATTTTCTCTTTTAATTGAGCTTCGTTCATTTCCTTTAATTCAACTCCGGTAATTATATTCGCTCCAACACGCAAACCAATTTGCTGTGCAATATTACTCGCCGTAGCCGGATAATCACCGGTAATCATAATCACATTAATCCCTGCTTCGTAACATTGTTTAATTGCCTCGGGCACTTCTTTACGAATCGGGTCTTCCAAACCAATTAATCCAATAAATGTATTGGAGAAATCTACTTGACTTTCAGGCAAAGTTTGTTGTGTAGTTATAGAGGCAGCAACAGCAATCACACGATAGCCTTTACTAGCCATTTCATTGACCACTGCCAAATACTTTTTTGCTTCCACATCATTTAACTTACAATTGGATATAATGGCTTCAGGTGCTCCTTTTGAAAAAACAGCATACGTGTTATCCAGTGTATTTTCCCATACCTGAGTCATGGCAAACAATTGTTTAGATAACGGATATTCTTTAATTGGTCTGCCAGTAAATTTTAATCCCAAGTGCAGTTGATTATACACTTGTGTTATAGCCTGTTCCATAGGATCAATGCTTTCTGGTTGCGAAGCATAAAAAGCTGCAGTAAGTAATGCTGTTATGTCCTCCTTTGATGCATCAAAATCCTGCCTTGCAATAAGTTGATTAGTGGTATACAGCGCTGCAATCTCCATTTTATTTTGTGTAATGGTTCCGGTTTTATCTGTACACAATACGGTTGCAGATCCCAATGTTTCTATAGCAGATGGTTTCCTTGTCAATACATTTTTCTTTGATAGTCGCCAGGTACCTAATGCAAGAAAAACGGTTAATACTACCGGAAACTCTTCGGGTAAAATAGCCATTGCAGCTGCTAATCCATTAAGAATAGACTGGACTAAATTACCTCGAGTAAAATAAAACAAAGCAACTACTCCACCGCTTATTGCTGCCCCAATGATGAAAAGATTTCGTATCAAAACCTTCATCTCTTTTTGCAAAAGTGTTTCTTCTTGTTGTATGCGTTGTAAGGAAGTTCCTATTTTACCAAAATGTGTTTTAGCACCGGTTTGCAATACTTTTGCCATTCCTCTACCTTGAACCACCAGTGTTCCGCTATAAAGAAAATTTGCTGTTTCCTTTTCACCCCCTTCTACCTCTTTAATTACAGCAATAGATTCACCCGTTAATAAGGATTCATCGATAGTTAAGTTTACTCCGCTTATCAATTTTGCATCTGCAGGAATTCGGTCGCCTTCGTTAATGAGAATAATATCGTCCGGAACCAATTCGCGTCCTGCAATTCGCTGCTCTTTGCCATCTCGTATCACCATTGCACGTGGTGCAGATAACTTTTTCAATGCGTCAACGGCCTTTTCAGTTTTTTGGTGCTGATAGAAGGTAATAAAAATAATGACGAAGATAGATGCTAATAGAATTAGTCCTTCTTCAATATCTCCAAGCAGCAAATAAAGCGAACCACAACTAATCAGTAAAAGAAACATGGGTTCTTTAACAACTTCCCATGCAATATGAAAAATGCTCTTAGGCTTGGTTACTTCAAGCTCGTTAAACCCAAACTGCTTTAATCGTTCCGTTGCTAACGTAGAGGACAATCCGTTTTCCATTTCGATTAATTTACCGAAATTTACGCATTATCAGCTACATGTACATGCTTTTAATAACAAATCTTTAATAGCAACCATGCACAACTTCTTACTTCCCTATTAATTCAGACCATTACTTACTTGTCGGTACTAGCGGCTTATTAATTCCAACCGCCACCTAAGGCACGGTAGATGTTAATTTCAGCATTCAATTGCTTCTTCTTGATTTCAATTAATTCCATCTTTGATTCTAACGCCTCGCGTTGTGTCAACAATACTTCTATATAATCCGCACGAGCCGATTTAAACAAGTTATCCGAAACATTAATCGATTGTGTCAATATTTCAACTTCATGCGATTTGGTTTCAAAACTCTTTGTATAATTCGCAATACCCGACAATTCATTTACTACTTCAGTAAACGATTTTAAAACCGTTTGTTCATACTTGAATACTGCTTGTGCTTGTTTGGCACCGGCATTACGGTAGTTTGCTTTTAAAGCCGCTTGATTAATTAAAGGTGCCGCTAACTCTCCGGATAAGTTGTACAATAAAGCCTCCGGATGAAACCATACCACCGGATTAAATGCTTGTAAACCCGTTGCTGCATTGATACGCACTTCCGGAAAGAAACTGGCTTTAGCCACTTGCACATCTAATTTTGAAGCAGCTAACTCCAACTCTGCTTCACGAATATCCGGACGGTTTTCTAACAATTGACTGGGAATACCGGCTGAATAAAAGGCGAATACTTTTGTCATAAAGGATTCTGCATTGCGTTTAATCGGTGCAGGAAAACGACCGGTCAAAAAATTAATTTCATTTTCGGTTTCAACAATTTGTTGCATAATTTCATACTGCAAATTTTGCGTATTCAACAATTGTGCTTCAAAACGATTAACCGCCAATTGCGACACCTTCGACGATTCTTTCTGTTGCTTAATAATCCGTAAGGCGTTTTCTTGAATGGTAATATTCTGACGAATAATTTCCAATTGATTATCTAACGCTTCTAACTCATAATAGGCATCAGCAATTTCAGCAATCAAATTGGTAATCAAGAAATTTCTACCTTCAATACTGGCAAAATAACGCGCTACAGTAGCCTTTTTAGCATTACGTAATTTCTTCCAAATATCTAACTCCCACGAAAAAATGGCACTCACATTAAAGTCGCCCACATAAGGTGTATTCCCGCTGCCTGCCTTCCAATCTTCTTCCGACAAACCATTCCAAGTGTACTTTCCTGATTTATCAGCTCCGGCACCGGCAACTATGGTTCCGTTTGGTAACAACTCACTTTTACGCACACGAATTTCATTACGTATCATGGCAATTTCTTGCAACGTAATTTTCAATTCCTGATTATGCTTTAGTGCCGTATCAATTAGTGCTACTAAATTTTCATCATCAAAATACGTGCGCCACTGTACCTTTGCCGTATTGGCTGTATCAGTAGCTGTAGCATAACTTTTAGGCGTTGTTTTATTTTCGGTTTGTAAAGGTTCTTTAAACAGTTTACAACTCGATACTGCTCCAATCAACAGGAGCAGTATTACATAGTTAAATAATGTTCTATTCTTCATTTTTCTTGCTTA
>JAHEYX010000198.1 GCA_023251415.1 Chitinophagales bacterium | reverse complement strand
CTGTAGCAAGGAATTTGGAAATGTAAAAATTCAACTCCCGTTTTTCGGTAAAGAAATAAGTAGCAAAAGTATTTAAACCTAAGCCAATGGTGGAAACACCTAAAAACCGAATAAACTGCATGGTTACGTCGGCAGAATCATTGTGAAAGGTCCAATTGCGATTCAAATAATAACTTAAAAATACAGCAATAGAAAAGCTGATGCTGTTTGCAACATATTTATTCCAACGTAATTTTTCTTTAAAAAAGTACGTCATTGAAAAGTCTAAAACCATGCAGCTAAAACCTACAATAGCAAATTTAATAAACTTAAAAAGTAATGGTAAGTACGAGGTCATGGTTTTATTGGAAGCGCAAATGTAGGATTTAATGTGAAAGGTCACTTGAATTTAACAACTCATTTTATTATAAAAAAAGCCGTTCGTAAGGCACGAACGGCTTTTTTGTGGAGTCTTTTTTAAGGTTTATTTGGTTTTGGCTGTAACAACCGAATCTTGCGGTTCTGCAACCGGAGTCGGCATAGCTTCCATCAATACACGTAAATTATTTAAACCTACAGTTAAATCACGGCCTAACATTTTATCCATATCCATAGTCAATAACATCACATTAAACGGAAAAGGCATTTTTCCATTAAAGCCCCAAGTTACCTTGGTTTGGTTTGGCGCAAGTTCAGCTAATTCAAGATAACCGCCGGAAGTATTTTCGAAAGGACGTTTGAAACGAATTTCGTAATCAATTCGTGCATCAGGTGTCATTTTTTTAATTTCTTGTTCACCTGCTCCAACGGAATCCAATTTGCTATCCCAAGCAGAAACAAATCCAATTTCAGCATCAGTACCGGTGTAATTCATGGTAACATTAGGGTCCATTTGCTCCCATTTACTGTAGTTTTTTTGGTTCTTCAAATACTTAATGTATTCGTAAATTTCATGTTTAGGTTTGTTGATGGTTACTTCACGAACTACAGTGTATTCTTTTTTAGCAATTAATCCAACAATAGCAATTAACGCTAATAAACCGGCGATACTAATCAGTATCCATTTAATAATTTTCATAAGAATTGGGGGTTAGTGGTTTAATAATGAGCACTAAAATAGTTAATTTGTTGAAATATTTAATATTTGGCTAAATTCTATTTCACAAGTGTCACTTCTTTTTTATTGCTTTGCGGTGCATGAAAGAACTTCGTTCCTTAGTCCCTTATTTTAAACGCTACCAAGCACTGTTGTGGATTGGTTGCTTTTGCATTGCTTTTCAAAATGTAATGGGTTTGTATGTCCCGGTGATTGTCCGTAAATCGGTTGATGCCATTCAACAAGCCGTACATAATTCAGCTCAACACCTCAATGCTTCTGGTGTTTTATATTGGGTGGCCATTATTATCGGATTGGCATTGCTAAAAGGTATTGGCATGTACTATATGCGTCAAACAATCATTGTGATGAGTCGTAAAATCGAATTCGATCAGCGCAACGACATGTTTAAGCGTTATCAGGAATTGGATAATAATTTTTATAAAACACATGCCACCGGCGATTTAATGGCTCGAATTAATGAAGATGTTTCACGTGTGCGTATGTTTACCGGCCCTGCGATTTTATACAGCATTAACCTCTTTTTATTAATCCTACTTGTCATTGGTATGATGTTGTATGTGAATGTTGAATTGGCACTATTAACATTATTGCCTTTACCCTTCTTATCCTATTCGGTTTATTACGTGAATACCATCATCAATAAACGAAGTGAAGCTGTTCAACAACAATTGTCGGCATTAACTACCAACAGCCAAGAAGTCTATGCCGGAATTCGAGTTATTAAATCGTATGTGCAAGAAAATGCCATCGTAAATTATTTTGCTAAACAAGCCGACGAATACCGTGATCGCTCCTTAAAATTAGCATTTGTAGAATCCGTTTATTTTCCACTTTTGGCTTTTCTAATTGGTATTAGTAATATTATTATAATCTATGTATGCGGGCATTTAATTATGAAAAATTTGGTTACACCGGGTAATATGGCCGAGTATTTTTTATATTTAAACATGCTGGTATGGCCTGTTACTTCTTTGGGATGGGTGGTAAGTATTATTCAACGTGCCGCAGTTTCGCAACGTCGTATTAATGAGTTTATGCAAATGCCCGTTGCTGATGAACGAAACCTTAATGTGGCGGAATTAAACGGCAGTATTGAATTTGATAACGTAAATTTAATTTACGACAATACCGGAATACAAGCTTTGAAGCATGTTTCATTTAAAATTAAAGCCGGTGAAAAGGTTGCCATCATTGGTAAAACAGGCAGCGGTAAAAGTAGTATTGCGCAATTGTTGATGAAGGTTATTCCAAGTAATTCCGGAACGATACGAATCAATAATCAGGAAATCGACACACTCAGTGCAGCTTCTATACGTGCTCAAAGCGCTGTTGTACCGCAAGATTTATTTTTATTCAGTGATACCGTTGCCAATAATATCTCACTCGGATTAGAAAGCACGACTGAAGCTGAATTGATTGCCGTTGCTAAACTGGCACAGGTTCACGATGAAATAATGCGATTACCAAACTTGTACGAAACCGAAATTGGGGAACGTGGTGTTACCTTAAGTGGAGGGCAAAAACAACGTATTTGTATTGCACGCGCATTAATCAAACAACCTCGATTAATTGTGTTAGACGATTGTTTGTCGGCTGTGGATACCACAACTGAAAAAGCAATATTAACGAATTTGCAAACCGTTTTTGAAGGGCGTACAGTAATTAATATTACCCATCGTGTCATGCATTTATTGCACTTCGATCGCATTTTAGTTTTGGAGGAAGGCAAATTAATTGAACAGGGTGCTCCTCAAGAACTGTTAGCAAAGAACGGTTATTTTGCTAAAATCTATCGCGAACAACAATTACAAGCGGTTGCTGAAGCAGTATAAATTTAACGATGCCGGTTGAAATAATCCTGCATGGTTTGAATGGCAGCATGTCCGCGCGTTCCTAACTCCAAGGTGTAATCATTTACATACAAATCAATGTGTTGGCGCATCACGGCTTCATCCATTTCTTGTGCATGACTTTTTACATATTCAGCTAATTCAGGTAAATGTGCAAAAGCATAGGCTGTACTTTGTTTAATGCAATTACTAATCACCAATTGCTCGGCTTTAGCTACGGTATTTTTAATCACGATGCCTCCTAAAGGAATGGCGGCTTGTGTGGTTGTTTCCCACCATTCGCCTAAATCTTTTATTTTATGTAAGCCTTTAGCAGCATAGGTAAAGCGGTTTTCATGTATGATAACTCCGGCATCTACGGTACCATTCAATACGGCTTCTTCTATGGCTGAAAACAAAAGTGGAACCGTGTTGTTTTTTAAATGCGGATAACAGCTTTTGAATAAAAAATTAGCAGTCGTCATTTCTCCCGGTATGGCTATGCGAATGGCAGGGTTATTTAAATCTATTTCCTTTTTCGCAATCAGTAAAGGACCGCATCCTACGCCTAATGCACTGCCACTTTCCAATAAATCGTAGCGGTTTTGTAAATGCAGCCAGGTGTGAAAACTTAATTTGGTTACTGTTAAGGTAGAAGCAAAGGCCATACGATTTAATTCTTCTACATCAGCTAAATGAACCTCCCATTGGTAAGGGCTTTCAATTTTTCGATTAACCAATGCATCAAAAATAAAAGTGTCATTCGGACAAGGTGAAAAACCAATTGTAATAACCGGTAAGTGTTGCATGCTGGCGCTTATTTATGACCGGCAAAGGTAACATGCTTGCTTAAATAATCGCCAACTTATTTTAATCCAATAACATGAATAGCGTTAAAAACAAGCCTACTTATTCTGTAGTCGATAACCCAAAAATCCTGTTATATTTGCAGTAAATACAAGTTTATGCCACCACTCTCCACTATACGCATAGATGAAATTATTACCATTTCATTTACTTTATTTGCCATCATTGACGTTATTGGATCAGTACCGGTAGTGATCTCTTTCAAGCAACAACATCCCAACTTTAATCCCTTAACAGTAACAGCATTTGCCGGTTTATTGATGTTGGTATTTTTGTTTGTTGGAGAAAATTTGTTGAATATTATTGGGGTTGATATTAAATCATTTGCCTTAGCCGGTGCTTTGGTTGTGTTTATATTGGGTTTAGAATTGATAAGCGGACACAGTTTCTTTAAATCCGAAAAAGATGTAGGAGCCGCCGGAAGTTTAGTTCCATTGGGCTTTCCGATACTAGCCGGTTCTGGTACCTTAACTACATTGCTTTCTTTAAAAGCAACTTTTAATATTTATAATATCATTGCAGCGGTCTTTATTAATCTTATCGTTGTTTATATTGTTTTGCGCAGTGTTGATTGGATAGAACAAAAATTAGGAAAAGCGGGTATCTTAGTATTGAAAAAGTTTTTTGGTGTTATCCTTATCGCCATCGCAATAAAAATGTTTAAATCGAATTTTCACCCGGGTGTATTCTGAAATGAATAGAATTTATCTTTTACTTAGTTTAGTTGTTTTGGCTATTAGTGCTAAGAGCCAGCCTGTTGATTCGCTTTGGATTCGTCCGTTTCATTACCAGAACAATATTTACTACGAGCAAGGAAACAATACCGTTCAATTAAATTTTCTAACCAAAGCCAAAGATTCAACCTATCGGTATTATCCGGCTAATTTCGATATCAGTGCATCTCAAACGAAGGGCTTGGGCTTGAACTATAAATTTTTTTCAGTGTCGTTTGTCTACAATACTTTATTGGATGTACGAGCTGCTCATCATCTGCGTGATTTAAGTTTTAACTTTTCTTTAGTAAAGCGCAAATGGGGCGTTGAATCCTTCTTCGGGCATTACAATGGAGTTGTTAGTGTTTTAGATTCCGGAAAATTTGTTGCCAACCCCAATATTCGATTTGATCGAGTAGGAGCGCGCTTTCATTACATACGCAAATACGCGCGTTACTCGTGGCGTGCACCGCGTGATCAAAGCGAACGCCAACGCAAATCTTCAGCAAGTTTAATTTGTTTAATCGTGCCATCGTGGAATCGCGTTCAATCCAAAAACAATTTGTTGCCTAACGATACCTTGAGTTATAAGTATTATCAAAATCAATGGGGCTTACGCAATGTAAATACTTACAAATTAGAGGTGATGCCCGGATATGCATTTACTATATCATTGTTTAGAGGACGATTTTTTATTAGTCCGATGTGGGCCTTAGGTACCGGCATTGCTTATAATAATTATGAAACCACAGTATTTCGAACACATAATTTAAAGTATACGTTCTGCGCATATTCTGAATTCAATTTTGGATTCAATGGGGCCCGTTTCTATTGTTGCTTCAATACCTTTACACAATCGTATAATTCGTTATTGGATCCGGTTTATTTTCAATACAAAACAACCGGTGGTAAGATTACCTTAGGCTTTCGCTTTGGTACTTTAGAAAAAGTTATTCCGGAAGATATTGGGGTGTTACTCGATCGTGTTCGTAAACGTCAACAAACCTAATGGTAACACAACAGTTCATTAACGGCCAATTGGTGCCCAATGCAAGCGCATTACTGTGGATGCAACAGCATGGGCAACGTTATGAAGATGGTGTATTTGAAAGCATGCTTTGGACTGGCGAGCGTATTCGTTTATTGAACTACCATACCCAACGTTTACAACACGCTTTATCGCTTAAAAACCTGCAATTAGCCGATGCCTTCAATGCCCAAACTTTTGAAGCATGGATTACTGCTACGGTAAAAGCTAATGCAATTACCACAGCGCATAAAGTGAAGTGCAGTGTTTTTCCGTCTACAACAACTACAGACCCGGCACATGTGGTGATTGAAGTAACGGCGGTGCCTGAAGTTGATTTGATTTGGAACGAACAAGGCTGGAAAGTATGCTGTTACACCAAGCAGCTCATTGACGAAGCAGCTTCTTTAAACCTCAAATCCAATCAACGTTTCATTTATACCAGTGCTTGGGACAATGCACATGCTAACGCGTGCGATGATGCGTTTTTGTTTAACACCAATCAACAAGTAGTTGAAAGTGCGATTGCTAATGTGTTTATTTATAGTGCCGGCAAATGGATTACTCCACCGTTACAAGCCGGTGAA
>JAHEYX010000197.1 GCA_023251415.1 Chitinophagales bacterium | reverse complement strand
GCTAAGATTGTCGGCGATATCGATGAGCATACACCTAAACGTGCAGGTGTTTACCATTCTAAGATTTATGCCGCTTATAATAAGTTTAATAGCCAACCGGCTACTCCGCCATTAAACTTAGATACAGATGTACCGGCATGGCCGGAGCATTATTCAATTGAGGCATTAAAGAAACGTATGGACACAATGGGTGTTCGACTTGCATTACGAGAATACTTCCATAAGCACGTCATTATGGGCCTTATATTCAAAGAAGAGTGGATAAGATGGGGAAAGGTATTACCAATACACAAGTACGATTATGTGGTTGCTTATTTCGATCCAAGCTTTACAGGCAACAAATCGAGTGATTACAAGGCTATAGTAATTGCTGGTATATTTAAATCAAAAATATACATCATCAAGATGTTTTGCCGCCAATGCGGTATTGGTGAAGCTGCTCGTTGGCTATATGATCAGTGGGAGACTATCCTTAAGCCGGTGGACATGAAAGAAGCTAACTGTGATTTATTCATGGAGTCAGGTTTCATACAACAAATGCTTCTTGATGCATTTGTAGCCGAAGGGTTAAAAAGAGGCTTTCAAATTCCTATTCACCCGGATAAACGAGATAAGCCTAACAAAGAAGCTCGTATTGAATCTATTGCCCCTCTTTGGGAAAATGAACACGTGATCTATAATGATGACGAACGTCAAAATGAAGATATGATTACTGGCATTGAACAGACTGTTGGGTTTGGTCAAGGAGCTAGAATGCATGATGATGCTCCTGATGCAATTGAAGGAGCTATTTATAAACTAACGAACAAAATGAGACACGCTCACACAGAGATACGCCTTGGTGTTCGCAAACAACAAAAATGGTAATATGAAACATTTAATCATTTGGCATCCGGCTGATGAGCCAGCGACAAAACAGTACTTAGCAATAGAGCATGACTGGTATGATACTATCAAACGAATTGTCGATGAAGAAGGATTTAAAACCAACACCTGTGCGCTTTGGAAATTCATAGAAGAACAATCAAGCGCCACTTACCCTTGTTATACCATAACTACTGAAGAGAGCTTCGAAGAATGGGCCACTAATTTTTTTGAAACCAAAACCACCCTTAACTAATATGTTATTTTTTAAGCCCCGAAAAAAGATGGTAATCACACGTCAATATAAACCGGCAGAACTAATCGGTTATGTTAAAGATAAGAATGGACCATTAAAGCTTCACCTGAGATGGAGCAATTATACTCAAGGCAATAAACCCATTGAACGTATAATTCCGAAAAGCGAAGTGTTAAGAATAATGGACCTCCCACCCAAGTGGCAAAGAGAGCTTGCCAAATTTTATAAAAAATTCAATTTAAAAACCTTTAAAGCCAAAATCAATGGAATTTTTAATCATAGCCGATCTAACAGCCCTGTGTAAGCAAGACATACTTGACATCTTAAATGGTGGCGTAAGTACTAATACAAATACCAATGAACTAAACGTAGTTGAACGAGCTGCAGTTGAAGAGGTACGTAGCTATATCAATCCAAAGTATGATGTAGATGCGATTTTTGCAGCTACCGGTGATGATCGTAATCCGCTAATTGTAAGCCACGTTGCACACATAGCTCTTTACAACGCCCATTTAAAGATGACACCTAACAAAGTTCCGGCAATCCGGGAAGAACGTTACCAAGCATCAATAGAATGGCTTAATCGTTTAGCACGTGGAATAGTTAATCCGCTGCTACCGGTTAAAACTATAACAACTGCCGATGGAAACTCCGCTTATTATACTGCCCTACGTTACGGCGGCAAATCAAAAAAAACGGTGGATTGGTAGTTTTTTGATAATTCGGGGGTGTAAAAAGAAACTACACCCTGTTTAAATACTGTTTAAACTCAAAAATAAACGATTTTCTACCCTCCCCCCTTGTCCTAACCCAACCTGATTTTAAATAACGCCTTAAATCGCAAAAAACAGCCCTATGGAATTTTACGCAAATCTCAAATCAACGACCTTATCTAACATCGGTAAACGAATCTTTGGTCAATTTTTGACCAAAAGTAACGGAAACAAACTACCTACTGAAGCGAAGACACGTGAGCTGCTTGATCTGATAATGAACAAATCGACTTACCGATCTAAGCAAGACATTGATTCTTGGATAGAGGCAAGAGCACAGGTTGAATCAGTGACAATGCTGCCAGTTCAGTACAAGCTGCAGACGATGTACGAAGATGTAGTACTTGATGATCACCTTACCGGTGTAATGTCTCAACGTATCGATGGTTTACTAGCCAACGATTTTCGTTGGTATGATGCAAAAACGAAGAAGGAGAATACTGATTTAACCGATCTGTTTGAAAAGCCTTGGTTCTACGATCTATTAAAGGCTGCTATTGAAAGCAAGTTCTACGGCCACTCGTTAGTGCAATTAATTCCATTCACAACAGGTGGAGTATCCCGGATTGAATTAATACCACGCAAATACGTAATTCCGAAAACAGGTGAATTACTGGTGAACTACGCCTCCAAGCAAACTATACCTTACAGAGGTCAGAACATTAAGGAGAAGCTCGTGGAGATTGGTAATACTGATGACTTAGGTATGCTTTACAAAGCAGCTAAGAATATGCTTTACAAAAAGAATGTCGTTGCCTGTTGGAGTGATTTCTGTGAAGTATTCGGCGAACCAATACGGGTTGGCAAGGTTGCTTCGACTAATCAGAAAGACCTTGATAAAATGGAAGGATTCCTGCAAGATATGGGACGTAGCGCCTATGCTGTAATTGGACCTAACGATGAGATTGAGCTGAAAGAAACTACTCGTGGTGATGCATGGCAGGTATTTTTTCAGTTTATTGACATGATGGATAAAGGCAATTCAAAGATTGTGCTTACTCAAACCATGACTACTGATAATGGCTCTTCTTTGAGTCAAGCCCAGGTGCATATGGAAATGATGAAGAGCATCGTAATGAAGTCGGACATGCGATTTATTAAGTTCTTTGTCAATGAGACTTTAGCGCCAGTATTGCAATCAATAGGCTACGACCTGACAGGGAGTACATTTGGATTTAATGTTCCTAAAGCAATTACCGACACAGAACTGCAAGCTGACCAAATGCTACTTAATAATTTCGAGTTTGATAATTTCAATTGGATCAGCGAAAAGTATAACGTGCCAATCAAAGGATTAAAACCCAAACAAACCTTATCCGGAAAAGTAGCTAAACAAAAACCTTCACTGAAAGGGATGGCCAAGCTTGGTGCGAAAATAGACTCAATCTACAAACACGACCATCCACATGACTAACATTGATTCAATCACGGCAAACTTTGAAGCCTTGGTAAATCGTATTTACCAAGCTGATGGAAAGTATAATCCTACAAATCTTGATAACGATCTGTACAATTTCGTTAACGACAATCTATTGAAGGGTTTGCAGTCCGGGTTTGGCCAAAGCTTCGATAAGGTAGACTACCGTACACCGGATGGTCAGATGCTTAAGCACCTTCGTAACAATGTCTATTACTTCAGTGCGGCCAAGAACTACCAACAACTTACTGCCATCAATGAAGCATTGCGAAATGAAGCCGGGGAACTTGTAAGCTTCAGTGACTTTAAGAAAGCTGCGCTTAATATCCACACTGAATTTAATGTCAACTGGCTATCCAGTGAGTATAACCATGCAGTGGCCAACGGACAGATGGCCAGTAAATGGATAGCTATTCAGGAGGACAAAGCAGCTTATCCGTTTCTGCGCTATGAAACTGCAGGAGATGCACGTGTTCGTCCTGATCACCAGTCAATGAATGGTATAACTAAGCCGGTTGATGATCCATTTTGGAACACACATTATCCACCTAATGATTGGGGTTGCAGATGCTCGGTAACACAGGTAAGGACTGGAGCTAAGGTGACCGATACAAGTAAAATGAAATTACCGCTTAACCCACCGTTATTCAACAACAATGCAGCTAAAGAAGGGGTAGTATATCCGAAGGACCATCCATACTTTGATATCGTTCCAAAGGATAAGAAAGTACTAGCTGAATATGTGCAACAGCAGCTATTGAAGGCAGTTAAACCGGAGGACTTCCGTAAATACAATAACTCAATAGCAATTCATCCATTGCATGGGAAGAATGAATTGAAGGAGAACTTGAATACGGCCAAAGTACTAGCAGCTTACGATAAGCAGATCAAGCTGCTGCCTAAATATGAAAATAAAACTAGTCCGGATGCATCAGTTGATGGCAAGGTGTTTGAATTCAAGACATGGCAAACCAATACGCTAAGCTCTCTTGACAATCATTTGCGCAAAAGCAATAAACAAGCAAGCAGAATTGTTATTCATGCTATTGGCGATCTGTCAAAAACAATATTGATAAAGAGCTTGTATAAAAGAATACATCGCACACAGCTTGAAACAATATGGATAATTTGGAAAGAGGACTTACACCAATTTACCCGCAAGCAAATACTTAACGGAATTTTCAAGAAAGCCTTTAAATAAAAAAGGCCGGAAACACTTTTTGCAAAGAGTTTCCGGCCTAAAAGGGTAAACGGCCGAAGCCTAAAACCGCTGCAAATATAAACAAAAAATTAAAATGGCAACAACAAACAATCAGATTAACCCGGTATTTTCAAAATGGAAAGGTGCAATATATTTCACATCCGGACGTGCAGGGATGAATCCGGAATACTTTGTTATCCATGTGATGGATGGTACATTACAAGGAACTGACCAATGGTTTAATAATGCCCAAAGCCATGCTTCAGCTCACTCAGGTATTGGAAGCAATGGTGAAGTTCATGACTATGTACATAGTACAGATAGCGCATGGCATGCAGGTGCCAGTACGAATCAGGGAGCTAAATGGAAGGGCTTTAAATTTGCACCAAACGGAAAGTTGATCAACCCTAACTTATACACCTTGGGAATTGAACACGAGGGCCGGCCAAACAAAGAAATTACTGAAGCTGCCTACTTAGCCAGTGCAGGGAAGATTAAGTATTGGGCATTGCGATACAACATCCCTTTAACAAGAGACCGATTTGTTGCACACTCCGATATCTATCCCGGACACAACTGCCCAAACATGGCAGTCAACATAGATAAGCTCTTTAAACTTGTACTTACTGCAGCTCCCATTTACCCTGAAACAAAATAAACATGACACAAGGAATCTCCTGGATATTCGATCTTGCTAAAGACAATATATCCCCGGCGCTGATAAAAGCCAAACAAAACTTTGATGCCTTAGCAGGTGGCGCTAAGCGATCTGAGGCATCTATTCAATCCGCTTATAATAACATCAATCAATCTGTTGGTAAATTCCAATTAAACAACAGTCAAATGCTTAATGCAATTGACTCGCAAGTTGGAACATCTATGGGTAGTATTGCGCCAATGCTAACTAATCCGTATGTGCTTGGAGCTGCTGCAGTTGCCGGAACTACAGCGGCACTATGGAAAGCTACTAAGGCGGCCAGTGAGTTTGAAAACAACTTTAAACAACTGCGAGACCTTAACCTTGGTAAAACTGATATCGAAATAAATGCTTTACGTGATACAATTATCAAACTAGGCATGGATACCGGATTATCCTTGCAATCCATTAGCACCGGTTTCTTCGATATACAGAGCCTTACCGGTAAATATGGTAAGGATGTTGAAGAGATAGTAAGCACAACCGGTAAATTCGCACGAGCTGTAGATGCTGATATAAACGGGATGATCGCCGGAGCAGGTAAAGCTATGAAGAACTTTAAGGGATTAGGAGTAGACGATTTCTTACGCAGTAATTTCGCGACATTTCAAACGGCCAAGGTAAACTATAACGAGTTAACACAAGTCCAAGGTGAGTTCCTTGGTTCCGCCGCTGCTGCAGGACAAACATTAGATTCTGCCAACAAAGTATTCGCTGTATTTACCGGCTCGACTAAAAATGCTGAACAGGCGGCCAATATGACTAAGGTGGCATTCCAAGCATTAACCGATGCAGACTTTAGCAAAACCATGAGCGCCATTGGTGTAAAAACAATGGATGCGCATCACAATATGTTACCGTTACAGCAGATCATGCAAAATATGGTGCCGGTAATGAAACAACTGAATGATCAGCAG
>JAHEYX010000196.1 GCA_023251415.1 Chitinophagales bacterium | reverse complement strand
AAAGCTTATTACGATGGCAAAATTAGTTGGATTAAACCGGTAAGTTGTCATTTATACCCTATACGCGTTACGTCTCGAAAAAATTTCGAAGCGCTCAATTACGATCGTTGGAGCATCTGCAAATCAGCTTGTGGCTATGGTAAACAACAAGGAATTCGTGTATTTGAGTTTGTGAAAACAGGCTTAATACGCAAGTACGGCCCCGAATTCTATGCTCAATTGGAAGCCACTGCCAATTACATGAAAGCAAATGATCAAGCTTAATTATCCTTTATTAGCTAATTGTCCGCATGCGGCATCAATGTCTTTACCACGACTGCGGCGCACACGCACATTCACTTTATTTTTTTGCAAGGTAGAAACAAAGCGGTCTAAAATGGTATGATCTGGTTTTACAAATCCGGTTCCTTCCACAGCATTGTATTCAATTAAATTTACTTTCGACGGAATGCGGCGACATAATTTAATCAAGTTAGCTGCATCTAAATCAGAATCATTAACGCCGGCAAACAAAATGTATTCGTAAGTAATAGGCGAGTGGGTTTCTTTATAGAAATAATCCAAGGCTTCAACTAAATCTTCCAATTTGTTTGAATCGTTGATCGGCATCATTTTACTGCGCTTTTCATTATCGGCAGCATGTAATGAAAGCGCCAAGTTAAACTTAACTTTATCATCGGCTAATTGCTTGATTTGCTTAGCTATACCCGAAGTTGATACCGTAATACGCGAAGGACTCATACCCATGCCTTTTGACCAGGTAATTTTATCTATGGAACGCAATACGTGATTGTAATTCAATAACGGTTCCCCCATTCCCATAAACACCAAATTACTTAAGCGTTTCTGAAAATGCTTTTCAGCCAACTCTTGTAATATCGCTACTTGATCATAGATTTCATAAAAAAGTAAATTGCGCACTCGTTCCATTTTACCGGTTGCACAAAAGCGACACGTTAGGCTGCAGCCAATTTGTGAACTGATACACGCTGTTAAACGATCGGTTGAAGGAATTAAAACACCTTCAATAAAGTGATGATCGAAGGTTTCGAAACGCACTTTGATGGTGCCATCTTCGCTGATTTGCGTTTTATTGACGGTTAAAGGGCGAAAGGTATAGCGCAAAGCCAATTCATCGCGTAAGTTTTTGGAGAGGTTGGTCATGGCGTCAAAACTGCGTGCATTCTTCAACCACAGCCATTCCATAATTTGCTGTACACGAAATGACTTTTCATTAATATCATTCATGAGGATTTGTAAATCTTCTTTATGAACCTCTCTGATTTCTTTTTTTACTTTTGTTTCCATGTTGCAAAGATATTTTAAAACTTGCAGCCTGAACCTAATTTTTGAAATAATAAGCAAATGAGTTTTATACTACATATAGAAACAGCTACTCCGGCTTGCAGTGTGGCTATTGCTGAGCATGGTGACGTGTTAGCTTTGAAGGAAGAATTAAACGGAATGCAACATTCTGCTAAATTGCCGGTTTTGATGAATGCAGCATTACAAGAAGCTGGAATTGCTATGGCGCAATTACAAGCGATTGCTGTTAGTATGGGACCGGGCTCTTATACCGGTTTGCGTGTAGGGTTAAGTACCGCAAAAGGATTGGCTTATGCCTTACAAGTGCCGTTGATAGGGGTTTCTACCTTAGAAAGCATGGCCTTTGGTATGCGTGCTAAAATGCCCGGGCGTAAGAAACAGTATTGCCCCATGTTGGATGCTCGGCGCATGGAAGTGTATACTGCCATCTATAATGATGAATTAGAAGCGGTTATGAATCCGAGGCCGATGGTGCTCAACAACGAATCATTACAAAATGAATTGCAACAACACGAACTTTTTTTTGGTGGATCGGGAGCCGAAAAAGCAAAATTAATTTTACAACATCCTCATGCTCAATTTGATACTACCACTAATTTTAATACTGCAGCAAATATGGTTGTATTGGCGCATGAAAAATTTAAACAAAATGACTTCGAAAATGTTTCCTACTGTGAACCCGTGTATTTAAAGGAGTTTGGAGAGCTTTAAGTATAATAATTAAAATATTTTTAACAGAATATTAGCTTTGAAAGTAAAGTCAATCGTACCTTTGAGCATCAGTTTGAAAATAGAATAATAAATTAATCTAATGGAGTCGAAAACTAAGTCTGACATCGTCCTCGGAAAAGGAGGATCATCTAAAGAACAAATTGTAATTGTTGCAAGCGAATTAAAAAAAGCTGCGAATGTGTTGCGCGCAATTAATCACAAATTGCGTCAACAAATTTTAAAAGTGATTGACGAAAACAAAAATATCACAGTAACGGATATTTATGTTAAGTTACGCTTGGAGCAATCAGTTGCATCTCAACATTTGGCAATTTTACGTGCTTCTAACATCGTGAATACAGAACGTGATGGTAAGTACATCTACTACACTGTTAATCGCGAGCGTTTAGCAGAGGTTGCAGAAATTGTTAAGGAATTAGCAGTTTAATTAACTTCTCTTTATTGAAACACGACTAAAACCAAGACTAGATTGAGCCTTTTTTGTAAATTAAAAAAATCAAGTCTTGGGGTTTCTATGCCCGCACTCAAGCATTAATCCACTGTATTACACCATTAATGCAGTTAAACGGTAACTGCTTGTATTCCGCCTTACTAATGCTTCGTTGTCTTAAAGTTCAATACTTCCAATTGAGAATATGCCTGAATGAAATGCACTTCGTGATGGAGTAGCAGGAGCAATTCGGTTTACAACAGTTCTAAAAAGAAAAAGCCCCAATCCGTTAAGATTGGGGCTTTTTAAAACTAGAAGCTTAAATTATTTTTTCTCTTCAACTGCAGCAGGAGCCGGAACTAAAGTTACTGTAACATCTTTACCGCTAGGATCTTTTTGAACCATCACAAATTTATCGGCAGTTAATTCACCAATTGTAATTGATTCTTCTTTACCCGGTTTACCGTCTTTCATTTCAGTAGTAGTTAATGTTTTACCATCTTCACTGATTTTGAACGTTCCGTCAGATTTAGCAAAACCCATATCAACAGTAAATTTACCGTCTTTAGAGAAACTGAAAGAAGATTTTTCTTTCATTTGCGTCATCATGCTTTCATACATTGCACGACGCATGCTATCCATGTGAGCTAATTCACTATCTTGACCGGCAATATTCATGGATTCAATTTTCCATTTTTTAGAGATCAATTCTACATTTTTGTTACCGCAAGAAACGATGCTGATAACTACAAAGATGGCTAATGAACTAACCAACAATACTTGACTGAGTTTCTTTTTCATTTTGTTTGTTTAAAAGATTTTTTAATTTTTAGAGCGACAAAAAAAGTATTATTATTTCAAATAACCTAATATTGTAGAAATTTCTTTATCGACAATTAACCAACACTTTTATGAAAAATTCCTTAGCCGATATGCGTCGCGAGTACCTTTCAGAGCCAATGAACAAGAGTGATTTGAATAAAAATCCGTTTCAACAATTTGAGAAATGGATGGATGCTGCTGTTCAAGCCGAGGTACCGGATGCCAATGCCATGACTTTAGCCACCGTTAACACCGAAAACAAGCCACAGGCGCGCACCGTGTTGTTAAAAGAAGTAAATGACTTGGGTTTCGTGTTTTTCACCAATTATTTATCGGCAAAGGGAGCCGAAATAGAGCACCAGCCTGCGGTTTCCTTGTTGTTTTTCTGGAAAGAATTGGCTCGTCAAGTACGCATTGATGGCATTTGTGAAAAAATAAGTGAAGAAGAATCCGCTAGCTATTTTCAAAGCCGCCCGCGCGAAAGTCAATTAGGCGCTTGGGCTTCACCACAATCTCAGCTAATTGCCAACCGCCCCGTATTGGAATCGCGTATGGAAGATTTGATGAAACTGTACGGAACCGATAAACCTATTCCTAAGCCGCCACACTGGGGTGGTTACCTGGTAAAGCCCGACCACTTCGAGTTTTGGCAAGGACGACCTTCTCGTTTACACGATCGCATTACTTATACCTGGGATGCCGGTAGCTGGAGAATGGAACGCTTAGCCCCTTAATTACTCTAGTTTAATCAACCAATAAACCACTTTAGCATGGCTTCATCACCAATCGATTTAACCAAAACAAACGCTTCTAAAGGCACTACTGCACAAATTGGAACACTCATTAGTGTGTTCTTCTTCTGGGGCTTTGTGGCTGCCAGTAACGATATATTAATTCCGGTTCTTAAAGAACAATTACACCTTGAACAATGGCAAGCGCAATTGGTCTCGTTTGCCTTTTACATTGCCTATACAGTTGGTTCATTGGCGTATTACATCATCTCTAAAGCCATGAAGAAAGACATTTTAAACAGCCTGGGTTATAAAAATGGTATTGCTTTAGGCTTGTTGATTTCGGCTGTTGGAACGCTCTTGTTTATCCCCGCTGCCGATACGGCCTCTTTTTTATTAATGATAACCGGTTTGTTTATTGTCGGATTAGGATTTTCGCTTCAGCAAACTGCTGCTAATCCCTTAGCTATTAACCTCGGAGATCCAAACAAAGGAGCTCAACGTCTTAGTTTAGCGGGTGGTATCAACAATATCGGAACCACCATCGGTCCGGTTTTATTAAGCTTAGCTATTTTCGGAAATGTGGTGAATACAACAGCCGTTGCCGATTTATCTGCCGTTAAGTTGCCCTACCTTTTGCTGGGCGCAGCTTTCTTGATTGTTGCGGCTATCTTCAAATTCTCTTCTATACCCAATCACCTCACGCACGTTGAAGAGGCGGTTAGTGAATCGAAATCAGAACGCTCCGGTGCATTGGCTTATCCGCAATTGTGGTTAGGAATGATTGCAATATTTCTATATGTAGGAGTTGAAGTGGCAACCGGCAGTAATTTGGCCGAGTATTTAAAGCAATCCTTGCAAATTCCTACGAATCAGGTTGCTCCGTATGTTTCTTTGTTCTGGGCCAGTTTAATGATAGGGCGTTGGAGCAGCGCCGTTGATGCCATGAATTTGTCTGCAATGGCTAAGCGGGTGTTGGGAATCATCATACCTTATTTAGCGTTTGGTTTGTTTTTATTTGTTAATCAACTTACCGGTCATGATATTACACCGTTCTACTACTATGCTGGCATCATCATTATCTTAATTGGAGCCAACTTGCTTTCTAAAGGTAATCCGGCTAAACAATTGGTTATTTATTCAGCCTTTGGTATTGCGGCTTTAGTAATCGGAATGACGACCAACGGCTTATTAAGTGCTTATGCATTTATCAGTGTAGGTTTATTTTGTTCTACACTTTGGCCTTGCATCTTTACACTAGCGATTAAAGGATTAGGTAAACACACCAACGAAGGCAGTGGTTTTTTGGTGATGATGATTATGGGAGGCGGCTTTATCAGCATGTTACAAGGCTGGTTAGCCAAAGATGCATTGTTGGGAATTCGGTATTCGTATTTAACCGGTGTGCTATGTTTTGCTTATTTGGCCTTTTATGGTTGGAAAGCTGCAGGATTATTAAAACAACAAGGATTAACGTATGAAGATAAAAGTAGCAGCGGGCATTGATATCGGTGGCACCAATACCGCCATGGGTTGGGTAGATGAAGCCGGACAACTGTTATATCAAACAGCAATTCCTACTGCCGATACCCCGGAATTATTGGTAGAACAAGTGGTGGAAACCCTTCAAGCAGCGGCATCAGGTAAAGCATGGCAAATTGCAGGAATCGGAATCGGGGCACCGAATGGGAATTTTTATAACGGAACGATTGAATTTGCACCAAACCTGAAATTCAAAGGGATAGTGCCTTTAGCCAAAATGTTTAACGAAAAAAGCGGTTGGGAGGCCTTATTAACCAACGATGCCAATGCAGCGGCCATCGGCGAGTTGCAATTTGGGGCAGCTCGTGGAATCAACGATTTTATCATGATAACCTTGGGAACCGGCTTAGGAAGCGGAATTGTGGCTAATGGGCAATTGCTTTACGGGCACGATGGCTTTGCCGGTGAGCTCGGACATACCATTTACGACTATAATGGCCGTAGCTGCGGTTGTGGACGGAAAGGCTGTTTAGAAACCTATTGTTCGGCTTCGGGTATTGTGCGTACCGTTAATGAATGGCTGGAAACAACCTCCGAGCCCAGTAGTTTGCGCACCGTAAATCCTTTAACTGCAAAAGCAATTG
>JAHEYX010000195.1 GCA_023251415.1 Chitinophagales bacterium | reverse complement strand
AATAAAAACAGGCACAACGGGCAAGCCACTTTTAAGGGCACGATAAAAAGCAGCATTATCCTGCAATCGCAAATCGCGGCGAAACCAACAAATACAAACCGGAGTAACAGCGGCCATTTAATTCTTTACAAATTTTAACGCAGCCGAATTGATGCAATAACGTAAGCCGGTTGGTTTAGGACCATCGTCAAACACATGACCTAAATGGGCATTGCAGCGGTGGCAACGCACTTCAACACGCACCATACCGTATGATACGTCTTTTATTTCTTTAATGTGTTTTGCAACGGCAGGTTGATAAAAACTAGGCCATCCGGTACCGCTTTCAAATTTATGTTGACTGCTAAACAAAGCATCACCACAGCATACACAATTGTAAACACCGGCTTCATGATTATCCCAATAAGCATTATGAAAAGGACGTTCGGTTCCTTGTTTACGCGTTACCTGATACTGTTCTTCGCTCAATTGTTGTTTCCATTCTTGTTCGCTTTTAATAACGGTATCTTTAGTTACAATACCGGGGTCATTAGGTTTGTTCATAGCATTGCCGGGGTTTGAAGTTGAATTACATTGGTAAAATAAGGCCACTAAAATAATAAAGTACTTTTTCATAAGTGTTGTTTCACTAAATTACGTAGTAAAGCAAAGCATGGATTTAACAAATTAGGGATAGAATTGTTTAAAGGTTTTTTTGTGGGGGTGGGGCAGGCTGATTGCGTCCATTTTACACTAATGCTTTTCGTAAACGATAAACATTCATTCAAACATAAATTCTCAATTTTTACAATACTCACGTTATTAATGGCTTCGTTTTACTAACCGGCAAAATCCACTCTTGTTACAGATCGTTTACTAAACTTTATTCTTACTTTCTTTTCCTTAATGAAAAGAAAGTAACAAAGAAAAATCAAGGCCTGTGATGAGCCTTCTGCAAATACTACCAGCCATTTTTTCTTGCAGCGCTTACCAAAAGTGTGCGGTAAATTGTTTATTCTCGTTCATCACATTAATTTTTGTTAATGCATATTCTCGTGTTTCAATGGTGGCGCTTCCTCATCAAATTTTCTTTTAAAATACAAAAAGAAAATTTGAGGCAAACGCGCAAAATGTCTGTTGATTTGCTAGAAGACTCATCAAGGGCCATCATTTGTTTCCATGAAAACATTTTTAATACGTATCCATCTTTAGAACTGTATTCTCTAATTTGCCATTTCATAAACCGCGCTTAGACGTGATACCTTTAAGAAACTGTGCGTAAGTTCTCCTCATTCTCATTCTGTTTCTCACTCTGTGTTTACGTATCCATCTTTAGGACGGCTTTCTTTAATTCGTCATTTGATAAACCGTGCTCAGACGTGATACTATCAAGAAACCGTACACACGTTCTCCTCATTCTCATTCTGCTTCTCACGCTGTGTTTATGTCGCCCCTTCAGGGCTTTGTAACGTAAACATAATCGTGCCTACGTTTAATAATTATAAAAGGGCAAATACAATCCCGAAGGGATGGCATTATACTAGAAAAGGCTACCTAACAATGATTTTGAATCCCGAAGGGATGACATTATGATAGCGCCGAAATAAGAAGGCCAATTAAGTTATGTATTGAAATATGTTTGATGATGGTTGTTTGATTAACCGCAAAATTGCTGTTAATAAATCGCTATCAGACGTAATTTCGTTGAAAGGACGGGAATATGTTCTGCGCTCTCCTCACTGTTTCTCATTCTGATTTATGGCGGGCCCTCCAATCTTTTATTTTATAAGTTATGGTTGGCGGGCAAGCAAGCCGGGTCGCATCTGTATTTGGCGATTTTCGTTTTAACTATGTATATCCTTTGGATTCATTGATTTGTTAGGTTACAATGAATACGATGTATAAATGTCATTTCGTTAAATAATGGTGCGACCCTTACAGGGTCGAGAATACGTGGTGGTGTTTTTTGCTATAAACATGTGAATCCTACGGATTCATTGATTCATTATGATACAATGAATGCGAAATATAAATGGCATTTCATTGAATGATGGTGTTACGACCTATTGCAATTCTTCCGCCAAAAGAATCATGTCGTTTTTATTCGAACAAATTAAAGTTGCTGACGGCGGACTGCGGCCTATCGACCTCCGCCTTTTGTATTAATTGTATTCTGCCTTTCCAATTCTTCCGCCAAAAGAATCATGTCGTTTTTATTCGAACAAATTAAAGTCGCTGACAGCGGACTACGGCCTATCGGCCTTCTCAATTCTCAATTTGCATTTAGCTTTCTTTCTCTTTCCTCGTTTGATACAGTTTCTTTCGATAATCACTTAATATACGTTGAAAGATAAGTTTATTCGAACTCCCTAATGGCATTGCTTGTACCATGGTGCGATCGAATTTGCGAAGCTCGCGTTCGATAAATTGTTCATTGGTGCTAAATAATAAATCATTGACATTATGCATGAGGTAATAACCACGCAATTCATTACTATTTATTATTGCATAATTGTTAAAATGTAAACCCTCATAGCTGGATAATTTGAATACCACTTTCTCATCATTACGTTTATAACCATTTTCGGCCATTGTGGCAACACGTTCCAACATCTCTTCTAATTCTACAAACAATTCAGCTTCATCCGATTTCCGATCTAACAAATTGTGTTTACGCAAAAACACTATTTTATCGAGCATGGTTTCAAGTGTATAACGGGTCCACAATTCGGTTGAACTTATTCGTAAGTATTTTTGCCAGGCTACCTGAGCAATATTAATGGCCGGATCTTCAATCTCATGTTTTAATATAAATGGCTTACGTAAAAACTTTGGATTCTCTAACACCACCCGTTGACTCCAGTAATGGTGCAAGGCTGTTAGCTTTTTCGAACTGAATAACATAAACAAGGGCAGGTTAGCAGCTACATGAAACATATGTGCACCGGGTATTGCAGCAACCTTATCCATAAATTCGCCCATCAATTTCCATTGTTCGGTTATCACAAATTTAGATTTACTGACCCCTATCAACGTAAATTCTGGATGCACGCCAACACCACCATTAAAGGTATGCTTGAGGTTTCCAAATTCTTGTTGCATAAGGTTCAGCTCAACAATATCGAGCAGTTGTTCGCAATTCATTCGTCGATAAGCCGAGCTTTGACTGATTTCGAACCTCTTAACCATCCATTTTACTACTTCTAATTTACTTCCCAAAGCTGCTATTGCTCTGTCCAACAATTCCTGTTGTTTATTTGTCAAATTTTCAGGTATTTGCATAGTGTTGATTTTCAATTCACAAGTATAAAAAATGCAAACTAAAAAGCAAAATTTTGTTGAGGGGAACCCCTATTTTGTTTTGTGTTTAATCTAATTTGTGTATAAATTAAAAGGAATTTACACTGTCCATTATAGCATTTAGGTTTCTATTTAATTCTATCAGGAATAAGTCAATAAGTCATTTTAGGTAATTGGTTGGGTAGGTTAAATTTTATTTTTTTTATTCTAAATTCTTCTTCAAAATAGCATTAAATGAACTAGCGCAATTAAAAAGGTGGTTTTCCACCTATAAAAAAAAGGAAATTCCACCTACAGAAACAGGAAATTCCATCTACCGCAATAAATAAGTGTAGACTTTATTTGTACTCAAATGTTTAAATTTTAATTTATGAAATTTCTGTATATTATTTTCATTCTCATATTTTTGAATATAGCATTAGTTGAAGCTCAAATCAATTTGCATGCTTATGGTACGAATGTCAATCCTTATCCAACATTCAATGCCAATGTAAGCTTAGGAGGTACACTTCCAACAATAAGTTGTCAACAAGAAGCAGTTTTACCTGAAGATATTGGATCTTTTAATCAACTTGTTGTCACTAATACTTCTGGAAGTGCAAAAACAATATATTTAAGTGTTGACAGAGGTAATGCTTATGAAGCAGGAGTTCAAACAATTAATGGTGTCTGCTTTGGGTCAGGTCGTGATTTTGAAATTGAAGAAAAGAAATTTACATTGGAAAGTGGTGATTCAATAGTGATACACATTTGTGTTTTTGAGGATAACTTACCTGAAACAGACGAAGTTGCATTTATTAAAGCTGAAGAATTAGTTAGTGGATCAATGGTGTCAGTTGGAAATCAATTTAAGATTATTATTAGAGATAAGAATCGAAAAGGACTTTTTTCAATTGACTCATTATCACATTATTTACCAACAGGAAGTGGGGTTAATGATATTTTACCAAACATTACCCCTTATTCTTATAATCAACTAAATGATTTATTTAAGTTTCTTAGAAAGCCAATTATTCCGCGGGGAAGTGTGATTGTATTTCCGGAAGGGGAATATTACATGAGCGCACATTCTGATAGTGCTGATAATTTTAAATTTATTAGACCAAACATAACATATGAGGCTAAATTTTATGATAATGAAGATGTAAATTACGTTGAAAGTGAAGATCAACAAATTGGATATAATACTGTAATTCATAGGGCTCATATGCCTGACTCCATTAAATACTATTGGAAATTTTATGAAACGGATACAATAACACATGCAGGGTACTTTAAACGTGCAATAGTTTATTCCAATATTTTTCAAACCTATGGAAACGATTCAAGTGCGCATGATAATTCTTGGTTCATTATTAAAGGATTATCTTTTGATGGTGATTTTGAACTTCATAATTACAAATATTTACAAGCTATTTATGATACAATTGAAACAGAATTCCCATATTTAGTTCCAGGAATAGACAGATTAGAGGCTTGCAATCTTGTTAAATTGGTGTATGATGGTTTAAATGCTGTTGATTCAAGTTTACGATATAATACCTTCTTCGAAAATTGTAGTTTTTATGATAATGTTGCGGCAGCTTATGAGTCAGGAGATGGATTTACAGATTTGTTTTATAAATCACATGTTAACACATGTAGAAAGGGCTTAGTACAAGTTTCATCCTTTAATACAATGAAATTAGTTGACTGTCAAACAAAGATTACTGAAGATACTGCCAAATATTCATTTTATTATTTACATTGGTTTAAACATTATAAAACTTCAATTTATTGTGGTTTATGGCAAGAATTAAATCCTGGTAATAAGGGGAGTAGTTTATATGCAGAAAGTTCAAAGTTCATGGATGGAAGTTTTACATTAAATATTCAAAACCAAAATGTTAATGATAGAATAAATAATTGTATTATTGATGATCGTGGCCATTCTTCCGGAATATCTTTTATTGGTAATAGTATGAGTGGTGGTGAAAATTCAAGTATGATTTTGGTTACTAATTCTAAAATTATAGAAACAAACAAATGTACTGTAATGCCTTCTTATGGTAAAAACCAAGTGCCAGGTCATTCCAAAATTTATCAATACGGAGGAATAACTTTTGAAAATGTACATTTTGAATTAAACAGATACTTGATTAATATTTCAGATTCAACACAGGATATTTTAAATAAGAATCATTTACTTGAGCAATGCCTATATGTTACTAATGAAAATTGTACAAAAAATGCATTGCTTAAGTTTCAAAATTGCCTGTTTACTTTAAACGATTCGACTCACGATTTAATGGACCCTTTGAATCCAACTTATTCAACAGCTATTTATGTGTTTAGTGGTTTAGCTGACTCTACTAACAAAATTATAATGGATCATTGTGAAATAGATGGATTTGACAATTGTTTTGCATTAGAAACTGCCAAATACAATAATAAGGGTACAAATAATATTAATGATTGTATTGAAAGTTATGAACTTGGAATGACAAGATCAGAAATAAATGAATTCGAAGCAGTCGGTCCTAATTCATTACATACTGGTAATATTATTAATGTTAGTTATTCTGATTTTATTAATTGCAACACGCTAATTCTTGATTATAATAATAATACCATGACTTTCAATAAATGCCATTTTGGGGAATTTAAATTTCGATTGAATTTGGATTTATTATTTAATAACACTGGTGCTATGACCACTCCAATTCCTCAATTTACATTTACAAATTGCACCGGTATATACAATAGAAATAATCAATTTAAAACTTTTGTGTTTACACATTATAATGCTGGCGTTACTTACATTCCTTCGATTTTGACAAATTTCGTTCATTCAAACACTCTAATTTATGGTAACGATGTTGATGGAGTTCCATCTGATGGATTTCCATTTGAAAAATACCTTTC
>JAHEYX010000194.1 GCA_023251415.1 Chitinophagales bacterium | reverse complement strand
TAATTCTACAGCTTTGATTTTAAATTCGCTGCTGTATTCGGTTCGTTTTTGTCTTTCCATGGGTTAAAGTTAGGGCTTAAGGGCTTAACTAATTTGTCCACTCAAAGGTAGGAACTCCAGTTGTAATCGAACAAGGGAAAGAGAACGTGATTGAAGTTACTTTGGCAGCGTAAGAGAGCGAGTGAATAGTGAATGGTGAATGGTGAGGAGTGAAATATTAATATTTGGTTGTTTGTGTTTTATACCATAAATAGTTTTTAAAGCAAAGTAAAGTAGAACAAAACAGATTAATAAATTAAACGCAACTACCACTATTATCCATTCACTATTAACTATTCACTGTATTTACCGCCGAGTAACAGTACAGCCGAGGTTAGTGTCTCCACTAACCTCTTAAATAATCGGATGTGATTTTTCTTCCTACCAAACAAGCGTTCTTGCAACAAAGCATAAATGAAAGGAAATAAATTAGAGAAGGGGAGAGGAAATACCACTGAAAACTGATTACAAATTACTGATAACTGAATTTAAAATTTATTGGAATGAAAAAGCCGCTTTCGTATGAAGGCGGCTTTTTTTATGTACGAAATCAAAAGTTAGTATAGCGTTCAGTTAAATAATGAACGAAATAGAGAGTAAGTTGTTAATCCGCAATTAGACGTGATATCTTTAAAAAACCGTGCATTCGTTCTCTTCATTGTTCCAGAAGTTTCGGGATTTTCCACTCTCCCGATCAATTCGGGATTCTCACTCTTTGTCTATTATGATTTGTGGATGCATTATTAATTTTTATTCACAATTCTGTTTTTTGTGTTCAATTATTTATTCTTCATAATTAATTCTAGCTCCTAATTTATCTATTCATAATTAATTGATTGTGTGCTTAAGATGTTAATAAATATATAAACAAATATTTGTTAGTGAGATTTTATCATTTTAAAATTGTATCAGAATTAATCAATTTAAATTGGTTTATCACGACTAAATTTAAATTAAATTATACTAGTTCCAACGCGATCTTTTTTTTCAACCCCTGGAAAACAGATTGCATGAGTTGAGATTGGGAGGTACTTAAAATTGTTTACTGCTGCACATCATTTAATTAGTTGCTAATTGAATCTGGCAAAGGTTTGCAATTCACTTTTGAACCACTACACTTTTTAAACTGCTATTAACAGCCATTACTGTTCAATAGTAAGTAATGACCTGTTATATCCGTTCTTTAAATAGCCTATTCTTTTTAAAACATCTAAATCTACTTCATATGAAAAAGCAAACTTCCCTCGGTTTATTTTCTAACCTCAACAACAAATCTAAAGTAATTGTATTAATTAGTTTATTCACTGTTTTTACAACAATGGCTTATGCTCAAACCACCGCATTGGATAGTTCTATTAGTGCTACCGATACTTTAGTTCAAGTAAATAATAGTATAGTTGTAATGGATAGCTCCGGACAAGCTACTTTTTTTGCCGGTGCAATTGGTGGTCAATTCAATGGTAAAGTTGGAGTTGGGACAACCATTCCTACAGATAAATTAACTATCTTAGATGATACCAGGTCATCTTTTCGATTAGGTCAAAGCTTTCCAACACTCTCAACAGCAAAAGGTTCAAGTTTATTAGGAAGTTCTGGTGAACCAATAAGCAATTTTGAAATCGAATTTATTGACCTTGAACAAAGTTTCTTTAAAACCGGTGATGTACATCAGTATTCCTTTACAGGTGATAGCCCAAGCTTTACTGGAACACAAGTTACACCAACTCAACTGAATCAAATTTTTGGAGTTGATCATCAATGTCAATCGATGACTCCGGATTTATTATGGTCTTCGTATGCATTTGGTTGGTTGACCCAACAATCTCCGAATCAATGTCCCCCATTTGCCGAAGTATTGCAAATGTGGATGAACAATAATGGTAATTTATATGTCGATAAAATGGCGACATTTAATGATGGTTTAATTACTGCTGATGGTGGTGTAACCGTTGAGGCTACAACTAACACAAAAGCACTAAAAGTAAATAATGCCGGTACCGAAAATTTTGTAGTATGGAGCGATGGCAAAGTTAGAGCACGTGAAGTTAAAGTAACTTTAGCTAATCCTTTTCCGGATTATGTATTTGATAAATCTTATAAACTAATGCCTATTCAAGATTTATCAAATTATATTGATTCAAACAAACACTTACCGGGTGTTACTCCTGCTACAATAGTTAATAAAGAAGGCATTGACTTAGGTGAACAAAACCGCCAATTAACAGAAAAAGTGGAAGAACTAACCTTATACCTTATTAATCAACAGAAGCAATTAGATGCTTTGAAAGAGGAAATGGCTCAACTTAAAAAGCAATAATAGCATATTATTTATTTACTTATTAAAACAGCATCCATGAAATATATCATCGCTTTCATCAGCTTCTTTATTCCGGTAATTGCATTTGCTCAAAACCCGCAAATCGTATATAGTTACGATGCCTCCGGAAATAGAATACAACGTAAAACAATTGTATTGGGGACAGAAGATCCTTTACCGCCAACACCAAGTAGCAACAAGGTAGCAACTAATCAAACAACAACCGGTATCAAGGATAGTATTGGTAAATTTAACGTAAGCTTTTATCCGAATCCAATTGAAAACTATGTAAACGTAAAATTTGATGTTAACACCAATTTAAGTCACGCCAAATTAAAAGTATTGGATATGCGAGGAATAGTGTTAATAGAAGAAAACAACTTGAGTACCATTACCAAATTGAATTTCCAAAGTTTAGCAGCCGGTCAATACATTATTTGGATAGAGGTAGATGGGCAAATGAAAGAGTGGGGCGTTATCAAAATCAAAAACTAATTTAATTACTTATGACGATTGCTTAAAAAATAAGCTTATGAACAACATAAATTATAAAAACAGCCTACTAGTAGTGCTTTTTGGTTGTATGGTAACATTAACCAAAGCACAAACACTTAATTATAGCAATATATTTAACCTTAACACCAATTATAACGGACAAAACGCCGAATACATTGGTCGCGACGAAGTGAACTTATTACCGGGGTTTGAATGTACAGGCACTGGAGCCAATACGTTTACTGCACGTATTGATAATACAATTATAGCTCCGTTTAATTATGGAGCAAATACTCCGATAAATTTATCCAACTATTCCATCGACTACAGTAAAGCTATCGGTACCTTACCTGGTTCGGCTTCTATTAGTCCTACCGGTGCAATGACATATCAAATTCCGATTGCATTATCTCCCGGAACAGCTAATATGCAACCAAGTATCAGTCTTGTTTATAATAGTCAAAGCGGAAACGGATTGTGCGGCTTAGGTTGGAATATTGGTGGTTTGAGTGCAATTACCCGAACCGGTTCAACATTATATCACGATGGTTTTGTAGATGGAGTTGATTTTGATGCTTGTGATAATTTTATGTTAGACGGTCAACGATTAATATGGGATCAAACAAGTGGTTATTACCATACTGAAGCAGAGAGCTTTAGTAAGATTACTACAAATGGTACATGGGGTGTAAATAATTTAAGCCCTGCAAATTTTACTGTTGTAACAAAAGAAGGTTATATAATGGAATATGGGCATACTGCCGATGCACAAATTAATATTAATACTTGGCAAACAGATATTCTTACTTGGTTATTGAATAAAGTTACTGACCCAAATGGAAATTATTATACCATTGAATATTATAAGAAAGGCAACAGTACAGATGCAGTAGAGTTTTTTCCGAAAAAGATTTCATATACCGGTAATACGAATGCCGGTATAACCCCATATAATGAAGTAGAATTTTATTACAGCATTCGTGCAGACCAATCAAAAGGCTATTTAGAAGGTGGCAGTACAGTAGGCCAAACCGTTTTGGTAGATAAAATTGTAACAAGAAACGAAGGCAACGATGTGTTTACATATACTATGACCTACAACCATGATGATTTTTACAGTTATTTAAATGAAATTCAACTTTGTACAAGTACTGGAGATTGTTACAATAGTACTGTGGTAAATTATGGACCACCTTCTTCTTTGATGACTAGACAAACTTGCTCAGCAATCGGCAAGGTAGAAAAGGCGGAAGATATGAATGCTGACGGAAAAACTGATTTAATAATTGGACTAAAGAATAGTGCTGGCAAATATTTTAATGGATATGAATTATTTATCTACGACAATTTTGCAAATAACTTTACTTCTGCAGGACAATATCAATCTGGAACTGCAACCTTTGACAATTTATTACCTTTAGTAGGTGATTTTGATGGTAATGGAATTAAAGATATAATTCCAGCAATGATTAATTACCAAATCTCATACAATAATTATAAAATTGAGATTTATGAAGTAATAACTAAGGGTTCTACTAGTAATTCATTCAATTCTAAGTCGATTTTAGACAATGCAGCAATTCACAATACACCAACATATGGGGTAACACTCATCTCTACTTCTGAACCATACTCAACCAAATATCATCATTATAATCAATTCTTCAACGGTTACGGCTTATCTTTCTATGTTGCCGATTTTAATGGTGATGGAAAAGATGAACTTATGTACTCAAGTATTGATTATTCAAATCCAAGTAGTAGTCATTTTTTCGTTTTAGGGATAACTGATAATGGTTCAGATATGGTATTGAATACCATCTGTTCATATCAAACATTGATAGAATATAATTCTAAAATTACTATAAATGATTTTAACGGAGATGGAAAGAAGGACATTATGATATCTAATTCAACTGAATCAAACATTTTTACTATTACAAATGGTAATTGTACATCGCTGAATGCAGCCTCTATTACTACAATCAATACAAGTCCTCTGGGTTATCCTAATTCAAATCACACCATTTATACCGGTGATTTTAATGGTGATGGTAGAGCTGATATACTGACTTATGCACCTATACCATTTGACTTATGGGAAATTGCATATAATAATGGCACAGGTGGATTTGCTATTCAAAGTGGTATGTGTCCATTATCAGGCATGGGTGTGGGTGACCCAGGTGAAAAAAACGATGTACATAATTTAGAAACTATGGATATTAATGGAGATGGGAAATGTGATATATATTTTAATGGAGGTATTCGTTATTTATACGACCATACCATTACAAATAATTTTCTAGGTGCAAGTTCAAGTACTACAATCACAAATACTAACCCGAATAATATACTTTCAGTTTCTCAACTTCTTTTTAATACTGAAGTCATATCATTTGTTCAAGCAGATCAATATGGGAACAATTTGTTATTATCCAATGGTAATCAGTTTAAAATTGTAACAGATTATAGTGATTACAGTATCAATTTAAAAGGTTTTGCAGCTTCACCAGCAAATGAAAGTGCTTGTAATAATGTAATAAAACCTTCTTTTGGAGACTTTAACGGGGATGGAATGATTGATAATTATGTTCCAGGTTTGAATCATATTCGCTTCTATTTTAAAAATGATTTATCAAAATATGTTACTTCGATTGTAGATGGTTTAAGCAATAAAACTACTTGTAGTTATGTACGTTTGTCAGAGAATGCTATTGTTAACAATTCACTTGCATATCCGGTATATTCAATAGGTTTTCCTTTGATTTTGGCTAATACATTAACAATTAATGCAGGTACTGCAAACGAACGTACCGAAATTGGTAGTTTTGATATTCCCTATTTTCATGTTCAAGGAAAAGGATTTTTAGGTTTTGGCAAAGTTGGTATAACTAGTTCATTCACCGGTGTGTCCAATTGTGGCAAGACTAACTTTATGTATTTTGATGTGGATTATAATTATTTTTATTTAAAACTAAACCATTCGATTGCATATGATATTACTTATTTGGGTACTTCAATTCAAAATTCGAATTATACTTTTACTTATCACCCTTTAGGCGCTGCGAATAGCCATATCTATTTCCCTTACTTAGCAACAAGCACCACTACCGATTTTTACACCAATCAAAGTTCAACAATAAGTAATGTTTTTAACACAGATGGTAATTTGATTGCTAGTACAACACAATTAACGACCGGAGAGTCAAACACCTCCAATTATCAGTACGCTTATTATGCCGGAAATGGTAGCACACCTAACCATGTAATACACAGTACTACTACTAATTCAAATTTAAACAGCAGTTCATTTACACGAACAATGGATTT
>JAHEYX010000193.1 GCA_023251415.1 Chitinophagales bacterium | reverse complement strand
AATCACCATCCAATACCAAAACAAGCAAGCCAACGAAACCCAAATGCTGTAAGCGTCGGAAGGATCGAGCAATACAGGAGGAGGCAATGGCGAAAACCACATGTACACCATTACCAAAGGCTTGAAGTAAATGGGGGCATTCTTCAATTGCGAGCCTAAAGAAGTGGCGGCATTTTTATCGCGCAATAAATTATAGGCATCGGTATAGCGGTTTAATTCATCTAAAGAGAGATTCAAAAAGCTTAAGCCCAATAAGAAAACGGCGGCTCCGGCAAGTACTGTTAGCGCAATAATGGTATAGCGTACTTGAGGGGATTTGATTTTCAGTAAATAATAAATGGCTGTAGTGAGTACCATGAATACGGGTGTCTCCATGCGTATGCCGCTCAATAAAAACACCATAAAGGCCAGTTGTAAGAGTTTTGAACCGGGTTTGATGCGCTCGTTGAAGTTGATGTTGAGGTAGCAAATCACTAAAAAGGCGGTATTGATATCGCGCAAACCGTTGAATTGGTAGAAGCAATACATGGGCAAAACCATCAAAAACAAAGCAGTATAAATGGCTTTTTGCGAACTGCTTAATTTTAAAGCCAAGGCATAGGTATAAGCAATGCTTAAAGCACCGATAAAGATATTGAGTTGGTTATTGAAAAAAGGATGCAGTCCATCCATACCCTGTACGTTCAAAAACGACATGTACAAGTAATTGCGCAGTATGAACAACCAGTAACGGCAAGTAGCGGGATTGATGTAAAAGGTGTTACCGTTGATCACACTGTTTACCCGTTCATAAAAGGTTAATTCATCGCCCCCCACATTAAAAAAGCTATTGGTGAGGTTCAGCAAATAAGCCGCATAAGCCACGGCTAAAATAGTCCCGAGTTGGTAGGAGAGGATGAAGAACTTGCGCATCATGCCTTTCAACAACACAGCGCCTATTACAAAAAACAAAGCGTAGGTATAAATAAATCCAAAATTTGCCTGGTGCCAGCTTAATCCTCCAATTGCAAATACAGCCAGGAAGCTTAAACTTGCGGCAAGCAGTTGAAAATATTTTTTTTCTGTGAGCAGTCGTTCCATGTTGGCGTGTATCAATGGATTGTGGCAATTCGTAAAGCCGATCTTGAAATCCATGAACTTCGGTCAAAGTAAATAAAATCTTTTATTATCTTTCCGAAAAATACTAATTGAAAGGCTAAATAAATGAAGTAGCTGTATTACTTTTGAAGTTTTAACAAAGTACCCTATTCGCATTAAAAGCCTGTACCTGAATCAAAATTGTATCGCATGGATGATAATAAAGAGACCAATTCAACTGCTCACGAAAGTGTGCTCTTGATTGTCTATCGTTATTACTTGGAATGTAAAAAGCGCAGTCGTTTGCTGTTTGTTTTGCTGTTGCTTTGTGTGGGAGGGGGTTTGCTCAAATACTATTTTTTTACCAATACGGCTTATTCAGCAACTGAAACCTTTACCATCAACGAAGCTAACGGAGGCAATATGTCGGGCTTAATGAGTTTGGCTTCGCAATTCGGGATAGATGCCGGACGTGGAAACGATATTTCTACCGATAAGGTAAGCGAATTATTGCATGCCAATGTAATACTTACCCAAGCCTTGTTTCAATACCCTGCTGAGCGTACCAACTACATCAACCGCGTGATTGACAGTTGCGGAATACAAAGGGGCATAGCCAAGAAATTCAAATTGCAATCGCGTTTTGCCTTTGTGCATACCAATCAGGACAGCATGAGCATGTTGGAAAGTGCGGTATTATCCTATATCTGCGTGCAGTTGAATTATATGATTGATGTGAAGGTGACCAAATCGGGCATTATGCAATGTACGGTTAAGTCGGGCAATCAATGGGTTAGTAAAACCTTTTGTGAACGCTTGGTTTCCAATGTAGGCGCATTCTACATTGCCCGTAAAACCCAACGTTCAAAGGCTGTTTTCGAATTGGTACAAAACCGTGTCGATTCGATACAACGTTTATTGGTGATGAAGGAAGAACAGTTAGCCGATAATACCGATAAGAACCGCATTTCGACACGCAGCGTGGGTACTTTAGATCAACGTAAAGCACAACGTGAAACGGTTTTGTTGAATTTACTGTATTCCGAAGCCATTAAAAATCTGGAATTGGTGAAGTTCAATATGGAGAATGAAACTCCGGTATTTCAAGTTATTGACCGTCCTTTTTATCCTTTAGAAAAAGTATCGACAAAATTAACAGTAATACTGGTGGTTGCAATATTGATTGCCATCGTATTGTTTAATTTAATCGTTTACCTTTCCATATTAAAAACCACGTTTAAAGAAAGTTTACAAAACCACTTAACCAACTAATTCAAACCAATTTCTACAAGGTGCTAAAAAGCAGGTAGTATAAATTAACAAGCATGTGCGGAATTTATTTTAGTTCGAAACCCTATACGGAAGCAGTTTTTAGAAAGAAGTTAGCAAGAACCAATTTTAGAGGTCCCGACTATACCGGTTTTGAACAAGTGCATACAGGTGCCGAAGGAGCGGGAAAGACAGTGGCGTTTGGACATAATCGTTTATCCATTATAGATTTGGATGCCAGAGCCAATCAGCCCTTTCACTACATGGAATTAACGCTGGTGTTGAATGGAGAGATTTACAATTTTAAAAGCATACGTGAAGCCTTAATAAAAAAAGGATATGCCTTTACCACCACCTCCGATACCGAAGTTTTAGCTGCAGCCTATCATTGTTGGGGCAAAGCTTGTTTAGCGCATTTAAACGGCATGTACGCCTTTGTCATTTACGATGCCCGAACATCAAGCATCTTTGCGGCCAGAGATCGTCTGGGTAAAAAACCCTTCTTCTATCGCTTTGCCGATAATACCTTGGAAGTAGCTTCACAACCTTCGCAAATAGCTATAGGCAATCAGTTTGAAACATCCACCGATGCCATTAATCAGTTTTTGATTTTCCGTTATGTGCCCGAGCCGAACACTATTTATAAAGAAGTGAAAAAGTTATTGGCCGGACATTGCCTTACGTATCAATTAGATTCGGCTGATTTAGTGATTGAAAAGTATTGGGAATTGCCTGCAGCAAGCGCAACCTTTAAAGGAACGTATCAAGAAGCCATCAGCGAGTTAGAAGGATTATTCAGCTCGGCAGTGGCCTTACGTATGATAGCCGATGTGCCTTTGGGATGTTTTTTATCGGGTGGTATCGATTCCAGTTTAATAGCGGCAATAGCTATGAAAAACAGCTCCGAAAAGCTGAAAACATTTTCCATCAAATTTGAAGAAGAGGCTTTCGATGAAAGTCGCTTTGCTACCGATACGGCAAATTATTTAGGCACCGATCATCAAAATATTCCTTGTCAATTAAACGACGGCATACAGTTGATCAGCGATTTTGCAACCTACTACGACGAGCCCTTTGGTGATTCATCGGCGATTCCGTCTATGTTACTTTCTAAAGTAACCAAGCAGCATGTTACCGTGGCGCTTAGTGGTGATGGGGGCGATGAAGCGTTTTTAGGGTACAATCACTTCGATTTTATTCACAACGCCAAAATATTATACAAAACACCGCAAGTAATACGCAAGGTAGCTGCCGAAATAATTCGTACGGTACCGTATTACAAAATGAAAACCTTGGCCAATTATTTACGCTTGGCGGATATGGATGATTTTACCAAAAAGATATTTGAGTTAAATCCGCAAGTGCTCTCTAAAAAGTGGTCAGATAAAGGGTATTACGATTTTATCTTTGCACAAAAGGATGCGCATTATTTACAAAAAGCAGCCGATTACAATACCAAATTGTGGTTGGTGAATGATAGTAATGTAAAAGTAGACCGCGCCTCGATGTCGGCTTCCTTAGAAGTACGCAGTCCGTTTTTGGATTATCGCATTATTGAATTTGCACGTACGCTGCCGGTAGAATTCCGATATCAGCCCGGTAATAAAAAGCGCATTTTAAAAGATTTATTATACCAATACGTTCCGAAAGAATTGGTCGATCGCCCGAAACGCGGCTTTACGATGCCGTTTGAAGTGTGGTTTAGAAAAGAGTTGAAAGATTATGTGTTGGATACCTTAACTACTGAAAACTTAAAACGCATTCCGGATTTGAACCTGCCGTATGTACAAGAGGGCATTCAAAAACACATGAAAGGGGAAAATAATTTTTATCCTACCATCTGGAATTTATTGGTTTTAATCAATTGGATGAATAAAAAGAATGACTAATCAAAAAATCGTTTTTGTCTTGAGTTCGCTGCAAGCAGGCGGCTCCGAACGTGTATTTTGGTTATTGGCAAACGAGCTGGCAGCGACAAATCAAGTTACTTTAGTGGTCATTAATGGAGCGAATCCATTTTATACTAATCCTCATCCCAAGTTGAATTTAGTTAATTTGAATTGCAGCGGCGCTTCTAAAGCCGTATGGCCATTGATAAAAGCGGTACGTGCGATTCATCCGGATAAATTATATGTAACCGGCACGCATTTGAATGTGCTGGTAGCTTTGTTAAAGCCTTTTTTAGCAGCCCGTCAGTTTATAGCACGTGAGTCGAATATCGGTTTCGAAATGGGGCAGCACGAAAGCGCAGCCAATTGGCGTTCTAAACTCACTTTTGCATTAATACCTATACTCTATAAACGATTCGATGCCGTTATTGCTCAATCGCAGGCTATGCAAAGTGCATTGCTGCAACATTTTAAAATAGCAGCGGCTAAAGTGCTGGTCATTCCGAATCCTTGTCCTTATAATGCCGTTACACACCAAAGACCCGATCCGCAACACGAAGTGAAGTTGTTAGCGATAGGTCGTTTTTCGGCAGAGAAAGGGCATGCCCGTTTAATTGAAACCATGCAAAGTTTGCCCGAAAATTATTCACTGGCAATTTACGGCTATGGTCCATTGCAAGCGCGTTTGCAAAGTTTGATTCAAGAATTGAAGTTGGAGCATCGGGTTCAACTGCAAGGAAAAGCTACGGCTGTTTTTGAATTATGTGCGGCCGCTGATTTGTTGGTATTGCCTTCGTTTACGGAAGGATTTCCGAATGTGGTTTTAGAAGCATTGGCAGTAGGTACACCTGTTATCAGTTTCGAAACCGGCGGTTCTGCCGAATTGCTGGAAAACGGCGTGAATGGCTTTATAGTGCCGCAATCAGCAGGTATTAAAGGACTTGCAGCAGCTATTCTCAAAGCAAAAGACATAAAATGGAATTATGATTCAATAAAAAATGCGACCTTAGAGCGATTTTCTTTGTCACGAATTGCACAAGCGTATCTCAGTTTAAATGGTAGAAAGGAACTCTAATTCAATGTTGATTGTTACTCCGAATAACCTATACGGAGGCTCGGATGCTATTTTGGAAGAAGTGGCATTGGAACTGGCTGCACAAGGGTTTCAGATTGATGTGGTGTGTTTGATGGATTTGCGTGGCATAGGTTGGAAAAAATTACCGCCTCAAATAAAATTGCATTATTTAAAAGCCCCTAATTATTCGTTGGGCATTTTAAAACTGTTTTTCTTTTTGAGAAAAATGGCGAAGCGTAAAAAATACGATTATTCATTCTCCACCAATATTCACATCAATGCAGCCTTGGGCTTGGCGCGCAAAATGGGCGTGTTTAATGTCGAGCAGCTTATTGTTCGTGAATCGACTCCGGTGTTTAATCGTTTTCGTGGCTTGGTTTTGTGGTTTTATCGCTTACGGTATTGGGTAGGTTATAATGCCGTAAATAAAGTGGTTTGTCAAACCAATGATATGGAAGAGCAATTGGTGAAACATGTGCCGTTTTTAAGTCATAAAACGGTTGTAATCAACAATCCATTAAATACCGAAAAGATTTTTCATCAAGCTACACAAGCACCTTCCTTGGTGTTTACGCGCCCATACATCATTGCAGCCGGTCGATTAATGAAACTCAAGCGTTTTCATTTGTTGATTGAAGCTTACGCACAATTGCAAGGCGATAAACCGGATTTGGTTATTTTAGGCGATGGGGATGAACGCTCTAATCTGGAAGAATTAATACGTGTTAGGAATTTAGAAGAACGTGTTTTCTTGCCGGGCTATCGGGCTAATCCTTTTCCGTATTTCCAAAAAGCCGCGGTAGCAATTGTTTGTTCAGAAGTAGAAGGTTTTCCAAATACGATTTTGCAAATGTTATTGTTAAACGATAAATGCAT
>JAHEYX010000192.1 GCA_023251415.1 Chitinophagales bacterium | reverse complement strand
ACTTCCCGTATCACCGCCGGATCAGCATAAATATTGGCTAATTTAATATCGGTAAATCCTTGATAATGATGCGACGTGTATTTGTCCAAGTTAATATGCATCGGGTTTTTTAAATAAGTAGAATCATAAGAACTGTTGCCCTTATATTTAACACCAACGCTGTCCATAACCATCCCGTTAATTTTTACCGAGTCTGCCAATAAATAGCCCTCCGAACCATACTTGGCGGTATCCATTTGATAATCCCAATTGCTTTGATGGAAAAACAATTCTATTTTTTGAATGCTGCTTGTATTATAAAATGTAGGTTGTGCGCTGCTGCTTATAGCACTCAAAATAAAACTTACGGTAATTAATGTAAAAAGCTTTTTCATTGGTATTCGTTTATAAATGCTAAGCCCCATTACCCCACCAAAAATTGGAAAGATAATGGGTGCTTATTTGTTAGTTTAAATTATTCAAAAATCAATTGTTGTTGATAAACCGACCCATCGGCATAACGCACAAGCACCAGGTAAATACCATTTGTTAATGCTCCTTTTTCAATACGAACTGTAGAGGTGGTATTAGCTCCGGTAATTGTCTTACACAAAGAACCAACCGAATTATACAGTTCAACTCCTTGAACTTGTTTATTAACAGCTAATAGTAATTGGGCAACATCACTAGCCGGATTTGGATACAACAGCTCTTGCTTTGTGTTAATTGTAGCAACCCCGTTTGGAACACAAGCAACACAGCTTGAAAAACAAACAATAGTTAACATACTATCCCCAATAATAGCTACTTCACGATTACCAAACACCGAACAGGCCCCGGGTACTGTTTCATAAGCTCCGGAAGTATTGCCATTAGCAAATTTATAGGTTTGAATTAAATCAGTAGAATCAACAAAAATGATATGTTCATATACTTTTTGATCAAAACTGTACATGTGATTCTTTGTTGCACTAAATCCTTGAAATGAGCCGCCAACATGAACTCCGGAGGCATTTACCGTCTCATTTTGCATATCCACTCGAAAACGAATTAAATAGTGACCCAATGGGGCGTTTTGCGAAAAACGAATGGCTCCTAAATCAGTAGTGTCGTTTGCTAATGAATCTAAATAAAACCAACGATTATCATTGGCGTTAAACAATACACGTGATTCCATCGGCACAAATTCTACATCATAAGGTTGATCCCCATTCAAATACTTATACTCGTATTCTTGAAATGCCGGTATATTTACAACAATAGAATAAATATTGGTGTCTGCTGTTTCCTTGGTCATCAACGTAGTGCCCGACATCCAATCTCCTCCTGCAAAACCTGCTGCGGTTTGAAAACCACCAAAAACATGTATTCCCGTAGGATTTATTGCTATTCCTCTCATATCAACAGCAAAACGAACCCATTTTGCCTCTGCTGTGCTTTGCAATAACAAAACACCAAGAATTAATACTATTAGTTTCTTCATTATTAATAGTTATTTCAAAACAACAATACGTTTAGTAATTACACCAACTTCTTCTGCTTGAATACTCAACAAATATAGGCCGTTTGCATAAGTGGCAAGATCTATTGATTTGCAATTCTTTTCACAGTAAAGTGTTTTTCCATTAATATCGTCTAGTTTAATGGTATAGTTAGCCAATCGGGTTTGAACACTTAATTGATTGCTTGCCGGATTTGGATAAGCATTCAATAATGTCAAATCATTAATCGCGTCTACTCCGCTTAAGGTGATGTCTTGTGTTGCCGATAATGCCGATCCACATCCAATTGCATCTAAGGCTTGTACTTGATATGTTCCACTTTGAGTAGCCGTATACGTTTGTGCTGTTGCTCCACTAATGGCTCCCCCATTAAAATACCATTGATAATTGCTGGCGGTGCTTGCAGTCAACACATTACCATTAGCAGTAAACGTAGGTGTTGCCGGAATTACTCCGCTAATATAACAGGCTGTATACCTGGATGCTTGCGGAATTGCTCCACCGCCCGGACCACCGCCACCTGTTGATTGGTATGACCATACCGTATTTCCCATAGAATCAATTTCATAAACCAAGCCGCTCAAGGCAACGCAAATGAGCATATTGCCATTCGGGAACTGTTGCGAATTACCCATATTGCTAGTATGACCGGTACAAACTACACGTTTGTTATATGCTGCCGGTCCAAAGGCTGTTCCGCTTGCAGGCATAGTATAAGTAGTACCAACTAATGGAGGGCTTACCATATCCACATAAGAGCTGGCTCCGTTTTGTCCATTATTATTAAATCCAACTAAATAACCGGCTCTTGGACAACCGGCCGGAACCCAATGCGCATCATGCACAATGTTTAAATCGGCAACCGGTGTAGTAACACCATAAGCAGCCGGATTTCCCCAACGATATAAAAGATCTCCTCCTTTACCTGAATTTCCCCCCGCATGTGAAGCCGCCTCTGCAGTTGTAGTGCTGTGATCAATAACATAAATCTCATTTAAGTTGTGTGAACTAAATGCAATTTGATCCAAGGCAGCATTATAATCAACACCATTCATGTGCATCCAGTCTTTGGTAGTTTTATAATTTACATTTAACAACTCCGGATGATCACTTACGCTAGTAACATAATTCGCTTTTGTTGCATCAACACTTTGACAGGTATGATCCCACGCGTGCCACTCCCATACAATATTTCCGGTTGTTGCTCCGGTAGGTTGTACTTCTACAATTTTATCAGGCCACATCACTATCGGAGTCGAAACACCGGCAGCAGTTGCGTCTGCTATCGTTTTAGCTTCATAAGAAATTAATAAAACATTGCCATTGGGCATTGGGCAAATATCGTGGTGTGTACAATAAGCCGCTGTACTGTAAACAAAATCCCAAACTACATTGCCGTTCCAATCAATCTTTTGAACCTCTCCGCTTATTGGCCCTCCGGTAAATGAGTTACCGGCATGATTTACACTTCTTATCAAGGTGTCTCCGGGTAATAAATAAGCCGAATAGGTGGTCGTTCCTCCGGTAAATGTCCAAGAATGGTAAACGTTCTTGTTCAAATCCAACAACTGGGCTGTGCTTTGGTTTTGAGGAGCAATTAACGTGTACTTTCCCCAATTGGTTTGACCATTGGTTTGAAAACTAATAAATAAGCCGCATAATAAAACGGCCAAGTGGATGATTTTTTTATTCATAGTAATGATTTAATAACCCAAAGGTTATAATTATTTTATATGCTTGCTAATATTAAGGGTAAAAAGTGCCTTTTTGTCGGAGAAACAAAAAAGGCGAACTCGAAAAAATCGAATTCGCCTATCCCTTTTACACTTGAATGATCTTATTTTTCAACAACCATTTTAAAACCAACACCATGTACATTAACGATTTGAACCGAAGTGTCTTCCGACAAATACTTCCGTAATCTTGAAATAAAAACATCCATACTTCTGCCGATAAAGTAATCATCATCCCCCCAAACACGCTTCAATATATCTTCTCGTGTAATAACCTCCCCTAAATGGTGACAAAAAATTTGTAAAATATCGGCTTCCTTTGCCGTTAAATTCATGGGCGCTTTTTTATTAAACGACAGCTCCAGGTTTTTGTGATCGAAAAAGTACTTTCCAATCGTATAAGAGGTTTTCATTGTTTCCTCTTTTATCTTTTCCTCTAAATGCTTCAATTTTGCACCCACTCTTAACTTAAACTCCTCTGTATTAAATGGCTTAGTAATATAATCATCTCCTCCTGCTTTAAAGCCCTTTACCACATCTTCTTTCATGCCTTTTGCCGTTAAAAAAATAATCGGCACTGTTTTATTGCTTTTGCGTATATCTTCTGCTAAAGTAAAGCCATCCTTTCTTGGCATCATTACATCTAAAATACACAAGTCAAAGTTGTTGTTAACAAAGGCCTTTAGCGCCGCTTGACCATCTTTACACAGCTCAACTTTATAGCCCTCTCCTTGTAATAAATCTTTAATAACAAAGCCTAAATTAGGGTCATCTTCTGCAAGTAAAATTTTGTGCTTCATATCCTTTTAATTTTTAGTTGGTAAAAATATAGTAAATGTAGTTCCTTTATTGATTTCGCTTTTTAATCGTATGCTGCCTTTATGCGCCTCTGCTATAATTTTAACGTAATTTAATCCGAGTCCGAATCCTTTTACATCATGCACATTTCCGGTTGGTACCCGATAAAACTTGTCAAAAACATATTGTTGAAGGTCAGAAGCAATTCCAATGCCATTATCACTAACATCGATTTCAATTCCCTTTTTTACATTTCTTGTTTCAATAATTATTTCAGGGGCATCCTTATCATTATATTTTAAGGCATTGTCCATCAGGTTATAAATAATGTTGGTAATATGCAGCTTGTCCATTTCAATTTCGCTCGGCTTTGCATTTAACTTTAACTGAACACTTCCGTTTTTATTGTATATCGTAAGCTTCATATTATCCACCGATTGGCGAATTAAATAATGAATATCAAATACCTCTTTATTCAATTTAATTTGTTGCTTTTCCAACTTTGCCATTTGCAACACACGCTCTACTTGATTCTTAAGTCGATTGGCTTCATCCTGAATTATTGTGGCATAACTCGTTAAACGTTCCGGAGTATTAATGATACTGGGTTGCAATAATACATCTGAAGAAATAGATATGGTCGATAACGGTGTCTTAAACTCGTGCGTCATGTTATTTATAAAGTCTGTTTGTATTTCACTTAATCGTTTTTGTTTTAGTATCACAAAAACAGCATAACAGAAGAAAATAACGACAAACAACAACAAAATAGAAGAGGCGGCCCAAAACCCCATTTGGCCAATCATGTAATTCTTTTTGGTTGGAAAATGAACAATGAAATAAGATTCATCTTTGTTTAAACGCGGAATCACCGTGTGCGACTGTGGCCCGTTTTTATTGGATTGCAAAAACGCCGCTTTTATTTCATCAAAATTTACATAGTTTCCATAAAGAACATTATTCGTGTTACAATCATAAATCCCATATTCAAAATCCATGTCCAAATGATGCAATTCAAATTGCTTCTTTAACAAATACTCCAATAAGTTGGGATAAACACGTTCCGGAACGGTTACAACATAAAAATCATCATTCAATTGTCGAATAGGCTCAATCACCTGCGTCGTGTCGCCTCCGAAAAACATTACTTGATTAACCACTTTCATCAACGCCATTTGTACATTGTGGTTAAACTGCTTTTCTTTTAAATCAAAAGCGTTTTTTACCCAGTAAATTTGTGTTACTATCAAGCCTACAACGGCTATCGTTCCAAAAATTACAAGTATTCGTATGGTTTTACTTTTCATAAATTGAAACGGAAATTTAATACCCCTACACTATTTAGGATGGGTAAATTTACTGCCCTGTGGCCTAATAAAAATTGAGTCTTTTTTAATAGGGTGTTAAACTGCTCGATAACGCGTGCTTAATGCGCGGTTCCGGTACTATCACTTGCTGCAACGGTACTTGTTGTTGAACTGCTTGCCGCCATACCACTAAGCTCACTTTCTAATGCTGCAATTTGCGCCTCAATGGCTTCTATTTCGCTCATTTCTTCTTGCATACTGGTCAGTTCTCTTGGCTTTTGCAACTGTTGTAGACGTATTTTACAACATGCAATTTGATTCTGGATTTCTGCCTTGGCCAATTCTTGTTTCAGGGTTGCCAATTCCGCTTTCAAAGGCGCTGTTGCTTCATTCACAATTGCTGTTATACGCTCCTGCTCCTTTTGCAATTGATCAGCAGTCGGCTTACATGAACTGTATCCAAAAACGATTATTGCTGCAATTATTAAAAGATGCTTGTTTTTCATTGGCTTCATAATTTGATTTCAAATGTAAAAATATTATTTGCTAATTTCCAACATTCTGAAAATAGACTTAGCTGCTTGTTCTCGTATTCCTGCTTCAATGGTAATTTCCGGACTTTCATTTTGCATACATAAATATATCTTTTCCAATGTGTTCAATTTCATGTGCGGACAGTCATTGCATGCACATTGGTTGTTTGGTGGTGCCGCTATAAATGTTTTATGCGGTGCCCTTTTTACCATCTGATGCAAAATACCGGCCTCTGTTGCTACTATATAGGTGCTTGCTTCATCTGCAATTGCAAAATTTAAAATGCCAGTCGTTGATCCAATATAATCTGCAACGGCTAATACGGATTCTTCACATTCCGGATGCGCCAAAACTTT
>JAHEYX010000191.1:5478-6237 GCA_023251415.1 Chitinophagales bacterium | reverse complement strand
CTTCCAAGACATAGCTCAGCGGCCATGCCGCACGCTGTTGTAAAAGCGAATCAGTTGAGCACAGGCATTTGATGAGTTGTTTAAAACGCGTCGGATTGTTACCAACATAATTTACAATAGCTGTGGTAGTAGCTTTTGAATGATGATTAAGTAGTGCTTCTTGGATATTCATGATTAGAATCGAATAAGGGTAATGCTTCTGCTACTACAAAGTTACTACCGGTTATTAGTATCCAATCATGACCAAAAGCATTTTTTTGAGCAGCTTGACAGGCTTCTTCAACAGATGAATAAACAGCACCATTTCGATTCGCGGCATTTGCTTTAGAAGCCAAATCCGCTACGGGCAAAGCACGCGGCAAATCCGGAGCACACCAATAATATTGCGCATCGGCAGGTAATAATTGCAGTACCTTTTCTACGGCCTTGTCTTGTACAGCTCCAAAAACAATATGCAATTGTTTATAAGATAGCTGTGCCAGTTGTTGCACCACTTCCGTTATTCCTGCTTCGTTATGGGCAATGTCGGCAATAATTTTCGGTTCCGTCTGCAACAGTTCCCATCGACCCCGCAAACCGGTAATGGCTTTAGCATTCGACATGCCATCGATGCAATGCTCGACAGTTAAGTCATATCCTTTTTTTTGCAATTGAACCAATGCAGCAAGTACGCCCTTAACGTTTTTGTATTGATAAGATCCGCCCAGATCGAGTTCTAAAATACGTCCGTTCCATTCGGGCCAATCTGTTAAATTGTCA
>JAHEYX010000191.1:0-5468 GCA_023251415.1 Chitinophagales bacterium | reverse complement strand
GCGTTTATGGTTGGCAGTGAAGCCTAAATCGATACTACTTATTTGATCTTCCGCAAAAAACAAAGGAGCATTAACTGCTGCTGCCTTAGTAATAAACACCTCGTCAACGGAGGTATGTTGACTGATGATTGCCGGCGTATTCGATTTAATAATTCCGGCTTTTTCTGTAGCTATTTTATCGAGCGTATCGCCCAATAAATTCATGTGATCTAATGCGATATTCGTTATTAAACTCAATTCGGGTGCAATCACGTTCGTACTGTCTAATCGCCCGCCCAAGCCTGTTTCGATAACGGCGATGTCTACTTTTTCTTTTGCGAAATAATGAAAACACAAGGCAACGGTTAATTCAAAAAACGAAGGTTGCAATTCTTCTATTTTCGATTTTAATTCAGCAATGGTTTCCACCACAAAAGCTTGCGGAATCATGATACCATTGATGCGAATACGTTCGCGAAAATCGAGTAGATGTGGCGAAGTATACAGTCCGGTTTTGTAACCGTTTTGTTGTAAGGCTGCAGCCAGCATGTGCGAACTACTCCCCTTTCCATTGGTACCGGCAATATGTATCGAAGGCCAATGGCGATGCGGATTGCCAACCTTTTCCAACAACTGAATTGTATTGGTTAAATCGGCTTTATAAGCTGCGGCACCGATGCGATGAAACATGGGCAACTGTGCATATAAATAAGTTAGCGTGTCGGAATAGCGTTGTTGAATATCCATAAACGGTTTATTTAACCAATTGCAAAAATGAAAATAATTATACAATGTAGGGGCTTATCGAGCGTTTATTGTTTATTTTTGAACACTTCTAAATTTTAGTTATGAAACTACAAAACAAAATTATTGTTGTAACAGGTGGCAGCGGATTATTAGGACGTGCCTTTATCAAGCAAATACAAGCTGAAGGCGGTACTGCTATTAATGCCGATATACATGCTGCAAATGATTTAAACCGCAATGAAATCAAATTAGACATTACCGATGAGCAATCGGTTAAATTAGCTATCGATACGGTGGTTACTAATTTTGGTCGGATTGACGGTTGGGTAAACAATGCTTATCCGCGCACCAAAGACTGGGGCACTTCTATTGAAACGTTGCCTTTAGCCAGTTGGAAACAAAACGTTGACATGCATATGAACGGTTACTTTTGTTGCTGCCGTGAAGTCTTGTTACAAATGAAGAAACAAGGATTTGGTTCTGTTGTTAATATGTCGTCTATTTATGGTATTAACGGACCGGATTTTACCGTTTATGAAGGAACTGCAATAGGCAATGCGGTTGAATATTCTGCCATTAAAGGCGGTATAGTAAATTTAACCAAATACTTAGCTTCGTATTTTGGAGCTGCTGGAGCCCGCGTTAATTGTGTATCGCCGGGTGGTATTTTTGATAATCAAGACGAACGTTTTGCTGCCAATTACAATAAGAAAGTACCGTTGAAACGCATGGGAAATCCGGATGATATTGCACCTTCTATTTGTTTTTTATTGAGTGATGATGCCAAATACATTACCGGACATAATTTGGTGGTTGATGGCGGTTGGAGCATTGTTTAAACCAACAACTCATGCGTGTTTTTCAAGATAAAGATTGGGAATATTGTGTAGCGCAATGGGAGGGCTTAGGAAAGCGCTTGACATGGGCTGCACATTTTCGCATGACTTTTTACAGCGATCGCAGGCGCAATTGGAAAGGCAAAATGCGCATGTTTGTGGGCTATTGGATACAGTGGATTCAATTTTATTGGAGCTGCTGGAGGCACTTGTTCCGAAATCCTAAGCCTATAGCTGCAGTAAAGTATTTCATTGTCTTAGATACCAACAATGCTTATTTAAATTGCTTAATGCCCATTTGCGAAGCCTTGATTAAGCAACACCCTGAAAATGATTATTTGTTTTTTGTACCTAAGGAAAAATATAAGCTTGTAGCACAAAAGTTTGCTGCAGCTAAGCTACCTACTACTCGTTTAATTACAGAGGCTGCCATTCCGGTTGAACGCAAATGGTTAAAAGTATTTACTTCCAAACTTCTTGCGGTTATTGATTTACTAAAATGGCTCAGTTATTTTCCGGTGCAAGGCTGGTTTTATGTGCCTGCATTTACGAAATTCTCGTTTCAAGAACATTTCTATGGAGCGGCTATACATAAAATAGTAGGTGCTACTAAATACTTAATAGGAGCCAGTGATCAATGGTTTTGGGATGCTATTTTCTTTGATGCTGCCTTACCAAGCAACTGTACCTCTATTATCGTTCAACACGGTTTAATCGGCGAATTTTGTTACCCGATGCTTACCAAACACTATGCAGTTTGGGGGGCCAACGATGTTAGCGTTTTGTGTGATACCTATGGAGCTGCAAAAGAACGAGTATGCATTATCGGTTCACCTTATTTTGATGCGTTCGAAAAGCAATGGAAGCACGATGCCACTGTTGCTACACATGAATTGCCCTTGGTTACTTTCTTTGCGCAGCCTTATTTTAAGTACAATTATTTAGGAACCGGTAAGTATAAAGCCGTGGTAGAATGGTTTATGAATTGTGCTACACTTATTGGAGAAAACGGCAAGCAAGGTTTGTTAAAATTTCATCCCTTAGATCATCCTGCTGATTATCCGGCGGCAACAGGTGGCATAAAACACAGTAAAGAGGCTTTAATGCCGGTTTTAAAGCAAACTTGTATTGCTATAACGGTTGATTCAGCAGTAGCATATGAATGTGTGGAGGCGGGAATTCCGGTCATACAGTTAGCTAATGATTACCATCGTTTTGTAGATTTAAGTGCGGGTGGATTTACCATTAAAGTGAGCTCAGCAGAAGAACTGCAGGCTCAATTGCATGCATTATTACATTCGGCAGAAGCGTATAAGGGGGCACAGGAACAAGCTCGGGAAGGCCGAAAACAGTATATTGCCAATGCCGGCAGCAGTGTAACTTATTTTTTACAAAAATTTAGTTAAGCAATACACTTAAAAAGCGGGTATTCCACTACTTTTGTTGCTATGAATAAAATAACCTTTTTGTTTGAAGAACCGGGGAAAACGCCACTTACCGTTGATTGTCCGAAAGGCGATTCCATTTTAGAAACAGCCGAAAAGTACGATATCGAATTGCATCATAATTGTGGAGGCGTATGTGCTTGCAGTACTTGTCAAATTTATTTAGAACATGGCGAATCGTTTGTTGAGCCAATATCGGATCGGGAAGAAGATTTTATTGACCGTGCGAAGAATCCTAAATTAAACAGCCGTTTAGCTTGTCAATGTGTAATGCTTGAAGAGGGGAAAGAAATTACGATAACTGTACCTGATCAGCGTTTGCTATTAGGTGATTAAAAATTAATTATGAAAACGAAGCATCTTTTAATCGCATTCTTACTGCTGTTGCCTATACTAACTTGGGCTCAGACAGGGCTTGATACCTTAAAAGAAAGCAAGCAATTGCCGGCGTTTAAGTTTTATGCGTTAAAAGACAGCTCGGTATTTACGCCGGATAGTATTCCGAACAAGCAGCAAATTCTGTTTATTTACTTCAATACCACTTGCGATCATTGCCAGCATGAAACGGAAGAGTTGATTAAGTACATTGAATATTTTAAAGGAATTTCGATAGTAATGGTTAGTCGTGAAGATCGGGCTTCGATACAAGCATTTGCCACGAAATATGAATTAATGAAAAATCACATCACAGTTTTGATGGATTCGGAGGGAAAGATTCATGATTATTTTGATTTTGCGTATATTCCAATGATTCGTTTATACGATAAAAAGCGGCGTTTAATCGCTGCTTTTTCAGAACAGGCGCACGTTTTAGAGCTATTGACCAAGTTTGACGAAAACCGTTAAACGCATTAGTTAAAAAAAAATATTTTGTAGCGTTTGTTTTTTAAGAATCAAATTCTATTTTTGCACTCCGTTCGGCAGAAATAAGTAATGAAAAAAGCGAATTTAGCAGAACGGAAGTAAAAGGAAAGCCTTTTACAATACCAAAAACTCTATGCAGGAGTAGCTCAGTTGGTAGAGCACGACCTTGCCAAGGTCGGGGTCGCGGGTTCGAGTCTCGTCTCCCGCTCAAAAAGTACGATAGCTGTCGTACTTTTTTTTTCGGAAAGCTAATTTCCGGATGGCCCTACTCGGGTGGTGGAATTGGTAGACACGCAGGACTTAAAATCCTGTGACCCGCAACGGTTGTACGGGTTCAAGTCCCGTCCCGAGTACTTTTAAAACCCCAAAACTTAATTGTTTTGGGGTTTTTTATTTTATGGAATGGTGGTGATTTAGTTTGATGCCGGGTACTTAATTCTTGTTCAATTCAATTCTATTAATTTATTTATTTGAACTACGAGTAACTGCGTAATACGCTAATAACAGGCACTTGCTTATTAAATTGCAAATCAAAATTTACCCGTAATTCAAAAGCGTTGAATATTCAATGAAAAGCAATATTGCATAATTGATGGGCAAAACATTGTCATTACCAAGCAAAGAATGGGTTTTACAATACAGCGAACGGTCATTACTTGATCAAGAATGAGTTATTATAAGTAAAACATGAACTTTACCAAACAAAGAACAGGCTTTACACGACGGCGAACGTTCATTTCCTTGCAAAGAATGTGTATTACTGAGCAAAACATGAGCTGTACACTACAAAGAATGAGTTTTACAATACAGCGAACGGTCATTACCTAATTAAGAATTGGAATTACACTACTTAGAATAGTCATTACCTAACTAAGAATTGGAATTACACTACTGAGAATGGTCATTACCTTTTAACGAATTGCTATAAAAAATAGAAACTTGAGAAGTACAAAGCATTTCTTAGGTTTTGAAATACAAAACTCGGGCGGTGAATTGCAATACTCCACCATTGATGAGCAAAACTCGAGCGGTGATGAGCAAAACTCGAGTAATGATAAGCAAAACTCCGACTTTGATAAGCAAAGCTCAGTCTATGATAAGCAAAACTCGGGCGGTGATAAGCAATACACGAGTAGTGATAAGCTAAACTCGAGTAGTGATAAGCTAAACTCGGGCTGTGATGAGCTAAACTCGAGTAGTGATAAGCAAAACTCAGTCGGTGATGAGCAATACTCCGTCTTTGATAAGCAAAACTCAGTCGGTGATGAGCAATACTCGAGTTGTGATAAGCAAAACTCGGGCTGTGATGAGCAAAACTCGGGCTGTGATGAGCAATGAAGCCAATTTGAAAAAGAATGAAATCGCTTTGATCAGCAATGCAAGATCAAGAAAATATTTACTAAAAGCATTGAAACAGAATCAAAAATCAACACTAGTAACTTGATTCAATTAATAGAGCAATATTTACAAATGATTCCAAAGGAGCGTAGCCCTACAATCTTCGTAGAGCAATATTTACAAACATTTCCAAAGGAGCGTAGCCCTATAATCTTCGTAGAGCAATATTTACAAATGTTTCCAAAAGGGGCGTAGCCCA
>JAHEYX010000190.1 GCA_023251415.1 Chitinophagales bacterium | reverse complement strand
ATCATTTACTAAATGGTGTGTATTTTCTAAAAGCGTATTGTAATGAACAACTATTTGTTCAAAAATTAATACTGCAAAAATGAAAAAAATCCCCCTTGTTATTTTTGCTTTAATTATGCTGTCATTAACGAATTGCGCCAAAAGGAATCCGGCCAATTTTGAAGAACGCATCATTGGTGGATGGACTATTCAAGATGAATTTTTAAAAAATCAACCTACCGGTTATTTTGAAACCTATACTATTTTGGAAGACCATACACTTCATTACTATACGCTTGGATCGGTTCATTTAAAAATGCACTGGCACCTTGAAAAAAGGAAATTGGTTCTGGATACAGCCTTGCAAAACATGGTGTTTAATAACGGTACAACGGAAATTGTTTCTATCTCTAAAGCAAAAGAAATTAATGGGTTTCGTTATGAAGGAGAATTGTTAAAACTAAAGAATGGATTAACTCTAGACTAGTTGTAACAAGCAAATTCCTCGAATTAAATAAAATAAAACGTAGATAAAGTGGAGGATAGTATGTTCGGTAAATAGCGCGGTTGAAAAGTGTGGAAGTAAATTACCGAACAAGCTTATGGAAGTAGTGTGTGATGAATGAGCCATTATTCAGTTTATTGAAATGATAGCGACCTTGGTTATGGAATAATTGGTGTTGGGTTGGTCTATGTCAAGTTTGATTTTCTGTAAATGGTAGCGTAGTTGAAATGCTGCTTCCGGTTTTTGTATACCAATAAGAAGGGGAGGGAAACCTCCTCTTTCTTTTGCATTTAAAATTCAAATTATAAATAATTTTTTATGAAGCAATATATAATAAAAACCAATTGCACAATTCTTCTTCTTTTTTTAGCTATACTAACTTGCTCTGGGTCGAGTATTGATTCAACAAAGAACCATAAAAAATCACCTTTATTTATTCCTACAATTGGGTATAGTGTTTTAATGAACGGTTTTGGAAAGGTTGGTACGATGGTTAAAATAACGAATCGAATTTATGCAGAATTCAATTATACGTACTTTCAGTCGGAAACTTATTTTGGAACCAGTGGACCAACGCGCGATGTTCAACGCACCACCAGTCATAAATATTTATTTGGTATAAATATTTTTAATAAACGCCATACTTTTTTCCAAAATTTCGCCTATCGTATCATTTATACAGATCAGCATACCTACGTTAATTATAATGTAAAGAAACCTTTTGATGTTGATGATAAATATCGCGACCCTAGGTTATTTAGTTACAATGTGGGTTGGAAATTGCAATTTAAAATTTTTAAACATGACCTTGGATTCATGCCAAAAGCCGGTATTTTTCTACTGGGCATCATTGAATCCCAAGGCTTAAATCGAGTTCCATTTTATTGGTATCCTTTCCCAATTAATTACGAACTAAATCTTTATTACACGATTTAAAATTTACTTATGAAAAAAATAATAGTAATAAGCACATTTCTTTTTGTGCTTACCCTAAATACCTATGCCCATAAAGAATGGGTACACCAATACCTGGTACAACAAGCGTATTATATGCTTAAATCAACCAATGGTATAAATCCTGCTGTGTATTGCAAAGAAGATTTTGGAATCGATTTTTGGGGATCTGCACCACGTAATTTTTTTGGTTCGGGCGATAATAGCAATCCTTGGTTTACAAAAGCTCCCATTGATGTTGGCGTTTGGCGCGAAGACATGGAAGACATAGTATATAATTTTGGCAATAATGGCAATTGCATCGAAGCATCTCTAACTCATTTTTGGAATGCCGATCATGGTGTAAATAGTACCTTAGGTTTATTAACCTGCATTCCTTCTATGCAAGCCCCTAATGCATGGACTAAAGCAAAAGCTATTTTGTTTAATAACAATGCCTTTCCATTAACACTAAAAAAGGATACTGTTTTGACCCTAAGTGGTGTACTCCTAGGGAATGCAATTACGCAACAATTTGTGATTCATGAATGGGAAATCAGTTATCAAACAATCTTCGATGTTTATCAAAATAATTTTACAGTTCGACCGAAATTTTCATCCACCCAATTGGCATTGATTAATGCAATGAATGCGACAGTTCCCGGTTCTATTCCAAATTCTAACTCAATAACATGGGTTAATAGTGGAAGAAATGTTGCACTGCAATTGTTAGGACATGTTGCACACCTTTTAAGCGACATGAGTGTTCCTGCCCACACTCGAAATGTGCTTCATCCTTGCATGTTAAGTGAAGGGGATTATTACGAACTGGAAATGGGTGGAAGTTTAACTGCTTCTGATTGTAGTGCTGCCCCTAATTTTAACTCCCCTTTAAATTGCGTAGCAACTGCCGTTGATGCACAAACAGCACTTCTACAAGGTGATTTACTGAATAATATCATGTGCATGAATGATGAAGCCGCAATTTTCTATTTGTTTTATACTACAAATCAAATTGCAAATTTTTTTCCTTCAGGAGCAGAAAATCCTACTGCACACTATTATACAGCAGCAACTATTAAGCATGCTGGAAATACTGTTCTTGATCCTATGGTTGGAACGTTTCCGGAAATAAATTCTGTTTTCAATCAATTCAATGCAATACCGCCTTCTACAATTAATGTCAATCAAATTGCTCAATATACCTTTAACTATGCGATTCGAGCTTGTGCAACGTTATTTAATTGGTTTCAAATTCGATTACAGCAATACCCCGGTTATACGCATTTGCAGAATCTGCAAACCGGCAATTCGAATTCAATACTCAATAATGCATCGGTCAATAATGGTGGGGTATTTATCACAGGTAATTCAATTGATTGCTATGCCCGTAATAAAATTGTGAGCGGTAATTCCATCACTAATCAACTTGTGAATGGGCCGGTAATAATTCAATCCGGCGATACCTCAAATTGGTATATTGGTAACCAAGGTTATATTCAACTATTAAATGGCTTTCATGCCAATACCGGTTGCTTGTTTAAGACACATCAAGTACACTTTCCTTGTGCAACCTATAATACTGCTCGGCAATTTGCACCTTCATCCGCTTTGCAAATCAATGCAGATACGCTTCGGTCACCAACTATACAAACTGTTCATGTTTATCCGAATCCTGCTACTGATCTGTTTGAAGTTGAATTGTCAGTTACTTCTGCGCAGAAAATAAGTTTAAATTTATATAACGAACTTGGTATAAAAGTACAATGTATAGCCAACGAACTAGCCGTTTCAAATGGTATCAATATGTTTACCATTCACCGCGAAAATCTTCCGAATGGTATTTATTTTCTTAACTATAAAAGCGCATCCGGTCAACAATCGTTTAAAGTGATATTCCGCTAAACCAATCGCTGTTTGTTGCTGATTCGGTTTACAAGATCCGTTATCCATGCTAATTTTTAATTAATTGAAGAATATGTCGTATTTTGGTTGCTTAAATGGTTACTACTATGCTTCCTTTAGACAAAAATGTGCTTGATGATTCAATAGAACACCTGGAATCCTATTTAACCACGCAAAAGGAACTTATCCGAATTGCCGTAGCTGAAAAATCAAGTTTGATGATTGCTTCTATGGTGAATCTGGTTTTGATTATTGGATTATTTTTATTGTTTTTCTTGTTTCTAAGTATTGGTTGTGCTTTTTTAATTGGTATTTATTTAGGTCAAACCTATCTGGGGTTTATGTGTATAGGTGCTTTCTACTTAGTAATTGCAATCCTGTTTATCGCGTTTAGACAATCACTTATCATAAAGCCCATTACCAATTTAATGATCCGAAATTTTTTCAAGGAAAATGACTAAAGTTCACATTACCAATTTAGAAACACTCCGTCTCGAAAAACGTCGTTTGGAGGAGTTGTCTATTCAGCAAAAACAGCAATTAAAAGCTGATATCGCAGCAATAAAAGAGCAATTAGAGCCAATAAATATTTTGATTAACACCATTGCTCGATTTACCGGAATAACATTCGATAAAAAGGCTTTGGTCGGAAATGGCATTTCGTATGGATTGACTCAAATCTTCCATTACTATTTCAGTAAAGTGGAAGAAAAAGCAGAAGATAAATTAAAACAATGGTTTTCGCAATTAATAAGTCGGCTAAGCAATTGGGTTAAAAACGGACGTAATGATTCGGAACCATCCGCGACAACTCCCCATGAATCAAACTAAATCGTTGAAAAAGACTAATTTCTGATCATTATTGCAATAATTTTTTCATAAAAACCTACCTTAGCTAGCCTCAAGCTGCTAAATCGTAAATTTCAATCAATTAGGCCACTCGCTTTTAATGAAATAGTTGTACTTTGCAGGCTTTATTTTAATTATGGACTGGAAAGCACAATTAGATCCGAAACGTTTGCCTAAACACATTGCCATTATTATGGATGGAAATGGTCGTTGGGCTAAACAACAAGGTAAACCACGCATGTTAGGACATGAAAGAGGCGTACATGCAGTTCGGGAAGTTACGGAAGCCTGTACCGAAATCGGTATTGAACACCTTACCTTATATGCCTTTAGTACTGAAAACTGGAACAGACCTAAAGAAGAAGTAGACGCCCTGATGTCGCTGCTCGTAAGTTCACTTCGTGCAGAATTAAATACCTTCTTGAAAAATAAAATACGTCTTCGTGCCGTTGGTAATCTTGCCTCTTTGCCTCAATCTTGTCAAGATGAACTAGCCGAAACCATGAAATTAACTGAATCCGGTGATAAATTGGAACTCATATTAGCACTAAGCTATAGCAGCACTTGGGAAATAACCAATGCAACTCAGCTTATTGCCGAAAAAGTAAAATCAAATCAGTTAGCCGTTAATGAAATTACACCTGAAGTTTTTGCACAACACCTTACAACAGCCGGTATTCCTGATCCAGAATTAATGATCAGAACCAGCGGTGAAGTACGAATCAGTAACTTTCTGTTATGGCAATTAGCCTATGCAGAATTGTATTTCACAGAAGTATTATGGCCTGATTTCGGAAAACAAGAATTAGTGCAAGCAATACTTAACTATCAACAACGCGAACGCCGTTTCGGGAAAACCAGTGAACAACTCAATGACTCTTCAAACGGATAACTTATTAATTAAACAAAACGTACTCGTGATTCCATTCCTCCGCTGCTTTTCAATAAGAAATAGTTTAACGATTATCTGCTTACTGCTGTCTACCGGTTTATTTGCACAACAGCAAAATAATAAACCTAACTTGCCTCAAGAATATGAATTAGGGGGCATTTCAATAAGCGGAGTTCAATACTTGGATCAAGATATTCTAAAAACATATACCGGCTTAAGTATTGGCCAAAAAATTACGTTGCCCGGCGAAGATGTTGGTAAAGCCATTTCAGCACTCTGGAAACAAGGTTTGTTCGCTGACATCAGTGTACACATCGATAAAATAATCGGTTCAACCTTGTTTTTAGATTTTCACTTGACTGAAAGACCACGTCTGGCAGCATTTAGTTTTAAAGGTGTAAGTAAAGGCGATGCCGATGATTTGTCTAAAAAAGTAAATCTGATTAAAGGTAAAGTACTAACTGATAATCTGGTGTTAAATGCGGAACAAGCGATACAGTTTTTCTATGAAGATAAAGGCTTCAGCGGTGTAAAAATAAAAACTACTCAAAAAAAGGATAGCACATTACGGAACAGTGTTTCGCTCACTTTTGAAATCACTAAAGGGAAAAAAATAAAAATCGACGAAGTGATTTTTGTTGGAAATGTAGCGGTTTCAGGAGGACACTTAGAACGCCTTATGAAAGAAACGAAAGAGCGTTTTCGCATTCGCCCTGTTACTCATAAAGACTTTGAAAATTTAAAACATGCAACACCAAAAAGCATTATCGCTGCCGTTTACAATACAACAGCACTTGGCTTGTATGATGAATTGCGTGATCGTTTTCGTTTGAAAATCTTTTCGGCTTCAAAATTCAACAAAGAGCAATTCAATGATGATAAACAAAAAGTTATTGATTACTACAATACCAAAGGCTTCAGAGATGCCCAAATCATAAAGGATTCTGTTTATAAAAACGAAACAGGAAACCTGGTGGTGAAACTTTGGGTGGATGAAGGCCTTCCGTATTATTTCCGCAGTATTTTTTGGAAAGGCAATACCAAGTATCCTGACAAAACGCTTGCTCAAATTTTAGCGATTAAACGCGGTGATATCTACGATAAAAATGTTTTGGATGCTCGCCTCAATATGAATCAAAACGGTAATGATGTGAGCTCACTTTATATGGATGATGGGTATTTGTTTTTCCAAATTACACCTGCTGAAGTTGCCGTTGAAAATGATTCAATCGATATGG
>JAHEYX010000189.1 GCA_023251415.1 Chitinophagales bacterium | reverse complement strand
ACATTAACAATCAATCCTGCAATAGCGATTAATGCTTCAGCCAATTATAATGTGATAGTAAGTGGAGTGTGTAGTCCGAATGATACTTCAACCAATGCCGCTTTAATAGTAGAAACCAAACCTACTATTACAACGCAGCCAATTTCACAAACAGTGTGTAGCGGTACAAGTACAAGTTTTACAGTTGTTGCAACAGGTTCCAACTTAAATTATCAATGGCGCAAAGGGAATGTGAATTTGAGTAATACGGGCAATATCAGTGGAGTGAATACAACGGTGTTGGTAATTAATCCTTCAAATGTAATTGATACAGCATCAAATTATAATGTTATTGTTAGCGGATCTTGTTTGCCAAATGATACATCAAATTTGGTTTCATTACACTTAAACGCTGATTTGATAATTACAAGCCAACCTACCGATCAGCAAGTGTGCTTGGGTAGCTCAGCTACTTTTGGAGCAGTTGTTACCGGTTCGAACTTAATTTATCAATGGAGAAAAGGAGCTGTTATTTTATTTAACAACAGTACTATCAGTGGTGCTACTACTGCAATTTTAAACATCAGCCCGGTTAGTTATAGTGATACTTCTGCTAATTATATACTTATGATTAATGGTGCATGTGCAACACATGATACCACGGTAGCAAAAAGTTTAATGATTACAACTGCTCCTCACATCAAAACGCAAACAGTAACTAAAACTGCTTGTGAAGGTGATACCATTAAATTGGTTGTAAACGCATCCGGATCTTCATTGACTTATCAATGGCGAAATGGTGGTATCAATTTAGTTGACGGCTCCAGCTTTTCAGGAGTTCATACCGATACGTTAACGATACTAACTATTCAATTGAACGATACCTCATCTTTTTATAGTGTAATAGTTTCAGGAACCTGTTTACCGAACGATACTTCTACAAATATAAAAGTTAAAGTGAATGCTAAACCAATTGCCAACATTAGTAGCAACTCGCCAATTTGTTTAGGTCAATTACTTCAATTAAATGCCGATGCGATTACCGGAGCAGCTTACCATTGGAGTACAGCCAGTACAAGTTTTAATACTAATCAAGCCGTATTAAATATTACAACAACAGCAGAAGTAGGCAGTACCAACTATTATTTGATGATAACCAAATTGAATTGTAATTCTGATAAGGCAAGTATTGTAACTGTTATTGAAGATTGCTTTCATATTCCGGAAGGATTTTCGCCCAATGGAGATGCAATTAATGATTGGTTTATCATACGTGGTATTGATCAATATCCAAAATGTACATTCAGTGTTTTCAACAGATGGGGTAATTTGGTTTATACGGCTAATCCTTATCAAAACAAATGGGATGGAAGAGCAAATCAAGGAATTGTGCTAACAGATGAAATTTTAGCAGTTGGTACTTATTTCTTCTTGCTTGACTTGGGAAATGGCAGTGCAGTTATAAAAGGTACCATTTACTTGAATAAATAGTAACACATTCAACAAATCAATTCTAAAAAAAATCAAATGAAATCAATATTTAAAATTAACAGCATTATTTGTTTACTATTTATTAGTACCTACAGTTATGCGCAACAAGATCCGATGTACACGCATTATATGTTTAATACATTGGTAATCAATCCGGGCTATGCAGGAAGCAGAGATGCATTTACTGTAACAGCTTTGCATCGCTCACAATGGCTTAATTACAGAGGAGCACCTATAACGCAAACACTCACCATGCATACACCATTAAGAAATCAACACCTTGGTATTGGATTATCGGTTATGAATGATAAAATTGGTCCGGTTAACAATACAACAGTTATTGCTGATGTAGCCTATATCATGCACCTTTCTAGAAAATCTAAATTGGCATTAGGGTTAAGCGGCGGGGCTAATATTTGGACTGCAAAGCTAAGCACACTCGAATTGGATCAAACCAATGATCCGCTGTTTCAAACTAATTTTTCCAATAAGTTAACCGGTAAGTTTGGTTTTGGAGCTTATTATTCCCTTGAACGTATTTATGTTGGAGTATCTATTCCAAATCTACTGGAAAACAAACTCAGCAAATCAGCTTCAAACGGCACTATATTATATAACTATGAACAACGTCACTATTATTTAATTGGAGGAGCTTTAATGCATTTAACGGATAAATTAGATTTGAAACCCACTACGTTAATAAAAGTAACAGATGCTGCACCTATTGAAGCAGATTTTACAGCCAGTTTTATTTATAACAATCGATTTACACTTGGTGTTATGGCTCGAACAGGTGATGCCTTAGGTGCCTTAATCGGGTTTCAGATTACAAACCAATTTTACTTAGGCTATTCATTTGATTATTCCATGGGATTGGAAACGGCTCATTATAATTCCGGTAGTCACGAGTTGGTGCTTCGCTATGATTGCATGTCCTATGAAAAACGTCAAATCCATTCGCCTCGTTATTTTTAATTTTCAATACATCTAAATTCCTTCTTACATGAAACATACTTTACTACTTACTTGCCTTATATTTCTATTTATAATTAGACTGGATGCCCAAGGGGTGTCTACTTCAGAAACTAAAGGCGATCAATATTTCTTTGCATATTTATATTCAAAAGCGATTTCGCAATACAATTCATCTAAAAATCTAACCGCAGAAGGTCAACGTAAATTAGCAAAAAGCTATGTTAAATTAGGGCAGCTTGAACAAGCGGACAAAGTTTATCAACAATTGTTTGCTGTTACAACTAATTTGGTTCCTGAAGATTATTTTACTTATTCAGCATTTTTAAAGTCATGGGGTAAAGTGGAGCACTCCAATCAATTGATGGAAGAATTTGTTAAGTTAAAACCTATGGATTTGCGTTCAATCAGCTATCAACAAAATAAATCAAGTTATGAAGCGCTAACTACAGATATCGGAAAAGTTAAAATTTTGCATTGGGTATCGAATACAGATGCAGCAGATTTTGGAACCTGTTATTATCAAAACAAAGTGGTATTTACCTCCAGTCGTTCAAGTTCTAATTTTGCAAAGAAATCTAATGCAACAGGTAAACCTTATTTAAAAATGTATATGGCAGAAACGGCAAATAATCAATTAAAATCACCGGAATGTTTTGATAAGAGCTTGGATGGAGATTTGAATGATGGCCCTGCAAGCTTCAATGGTTCAGGTAGTTTCATGGCATTTACTCGAAACAATACCACCATTACAAGTAATGATCGTGTTGTGAATTTGCAAATATTTTTTAGAGAGAATACAAATGGAGTTTGGACTAAACCAATTTCATTTCAATTAAATTCAAAAGCCTATTCCGTTGGTCATCCATGTTTGACTGCAGATGGTCGAACAATGTATTTTACAAGCGATATGCCGGGCGGATTTGGAGGTACAGATATTTATCGCATTTCCAGAAACGAAAATGGTGAATGGTTGCAAGCAATTAATTTAGGTAATAAAATAAATACAGAAGGAGATGAAATGTTTCCATTTTTTGAAGAAAATCAAAACCGACTTTTTTTTAGTTCAAATGGTTTATTTGGATTAGGCGGCTTGGATATTTTTATAGCTAATTTTTCAAAAAATCAGATTGGTTCAGTGGCGAATGCCGGTGCCCCTTTAAATTCGAAGTACGACGATTTTGCTTTAATTACCGATAATAAAATGAATTGGGGCTACTTTTCTTCGAACAGAATAGGAGGCAGTGGTGATGATGATATCTATGCAGTTGATTTAACACAAGCTTTTAATACCAATAAAATAATCACCGGAATTACTCAAACCAGATCCGGTATTCTTCTTCCAAATGTAAATGTTGCTTTGTTAAATGCCAAAGGTGAGGTTATCGACTCAGCAATTACCTCCTCAACCGGAAATTACAAATTCAATGCAGCTGATAACAGCTATTTTCAATTAGTTGCTACTAAAACAATGTATAAAAAAGAACAATTAAGTACCAATACTATTGGCACAGATAAAGTTATTAATGTAAATATAATAATGGATTTACTTAGTACACCTCCGGAGCTTGCTATTATGCCGGTTAAAGAAGATGTGATTATGCATACCATCTATTTTGATTTAGATAAATATACTATTCGCCCTGATGCTGCTGCTGAATTAGACAAAATTGTAGTTATCATGAATCAAAATCCAAGCATGGAATTGGCATTAGGTTCATACACCGATTGCCGTGCTTCAGTGGCTTATAATCAACTACTTTCAGAAAAGAGAGCCAATGCATCTGCTGAATATATAAAATCAAGAATTACAAATCCATTTCGTGTGACATCAAAAGGATATGGTAAGACAAAATTGGTAAATGCATGTGATTGTGAAGGAATTGTTGTGAACTATTGCGTCGAAACGGGTCATCAAAAAAATAGACGTACAGAGTTTACTATAACCAGACACTAAGCTTGTCTTAGTACAAATGGTGTTTTACTATCTAGTGTCATATAACCTTCATTTTTTTTATGCAAACAAATTCCGAAGCTGAAATAAATACTTTGCCTTTGTGGGCTAAATACAAGTCGGAAATGAAGGTTGGATTTCCTTCACCGTATAATGAAGGAGTAGATTCATTGGCATCCGGAATTTACGATGCTATAAAAGCATTGGATCAATTAAAGCATAATTCGATTGATGAGCCGGCTTATTTAGGAAAAAATCCGGAATTGAAAATTGATTTTAATACAATCAAAAATATTCAAGTTCCAGCTAAAATGAGCACTACTAAAGAGGTGGTGAATAGCGTTGTTCAACTATTTGAAGGATTACCCAATTGGGGGCCATCCCTTAACGTTGTGTAATGTAAATCCTCAAGGGAATACAGCAGCTATTATTGCAGCAGTACTTTCACAACTGTTTGCTCCCAATATTTTGGAAGGTGAATATGCATGGAATATTCATCAGGCCGAATTAGAATCGGGGGGGATGCTTGCCAATTTAGTTAACTGGAATGCGGATTTAGCCGGTGCTATATATACCTATGGCGGTTCAGGGTGTTGGACCTACCACTTAAAATATGCATTAACACGTGTATTACCGAACTCTCGTAAGCATGGTGTTCGAACTGATGCAAAAGTTATTTGTTCCCAACAAGCGCATTATACCATGTTAAACAGTTCGGATTGGACCGGATTGGGTATGGATAACATACTTATTATTCCAACAGATAGTGCAACTAATGCTATGGATCTGAAGAAATTAGAACTCGCACTTATTGAATGTACTGTGCATCACATTCCGATTGCCTCTGTGGTTTGTACCATGGCTACTACCGATGCGAATGCGTTTGATGAGGTAAAAGGCGTGCGTGATTTGTTGGATCAATATCCGAATGAAAAGGCCTTTGGTAAAGCGCTTTTATATTGTGATGCTGTAATTGGTTGGCCTTGGCTTATGTTTAAGAATTACAATTTTAAACAAAATCCGTTGCAGTTTTCAGCTGCTGTATTGCCATTAATTGAAAAAAATTATGAAGCAATAAAAGGTATATTTTATGCAGATGCTTTTGGTGTAGATTTTCATAAAACCGGTTTCTCACCTTACATTAGTAGTGTATTTGTTTATAAAAATGCAACCGAATTCGAAACCCTACTCGGAAGAACTACGCCGGCTTATTTGCAACGTCGAACACCATATAATCCCATGGATTATACCTTAGAAGTATCGAGGGCAGCAACTGGCTCTTTAGCAGGTTGGGCAACATTAAATTATTTTGGTGAAGAAGGATTTCAATCCATACTAGGTGGAATTTTGGAAAATAAATTAGTGCTCAAGAACATGCTTGAATGTAACGAAAGTATGTGTTGTGTTAATGAATTGGATTTTGGATTAGTTACGCTATTTCGAATTTATCCGGTTGGTGTGCATGCTAAATTGCAATACAATAAGGAATTCAACTACCCCGCTTATAGAAAGACACTAATAAAAAGTAATCTTTTTATTAAAGCAGTTGCCGATTTACTTTATGATTGGTTTCATACTACTAAACGAATAAATGGTAAATGCACACCTAATATTAGCTATAGTGCAGGTTTTTGCCCTACTACCTATAATCCATTTTCGGCAGATAAAGAAGCCTTAGTTTATGCCTTAAAGATATTTCCATTAAATGTTCATGTCACTGTTGATTCCATGCAACATGCTTTAAATTGCATACTTGCTGCACGTGATGAAGTGGCGCTTACTTGGGTTATTGATGCGAACGGTAATATGTATGAATAATAGGAATTCCTTTCCCTACCGCTAGATATTAGGCAAGGTGTAAACTTAAAACAAAGTAGTTATGATACTATTTATCAGAACTGTGTAA
>JAHEYX010000004.1 GCA_023251415.1 Chitinophagales bacterium | reverse complement strand
ATTCAACAAAAAGCTACCCTGCGGCAATAACAGTAATAAGAGGATTACAGTTTGATTGGGCATAGCAGATTAATATTTCATTTCTTCCACTTTATCGACATCGATAGACTGGTAATTACGGTAAAGGTTAATTATAATAGCAATAGCTACAGCAGCTTCGGCAGCAGCAATTACGATAACAAAAATGGTAAAGAACAAGCCGTTTAATTTATCGGCCCACACGTACTTATTGAAAGCAATAAAATTTAAGTTCACACTGTTTAACAGCAATTCGATGCTCATGAGCATGGTGATTAGGTTTCTGCGTGTGAAGAAGCCGTACACCCCAATAAAAAATAAAGCGGTGCTGATAAACAACAATTGATAAAGTCCGGGTTGCATCATTTTTTAATTGGTTTTTGATTTAATGCAATAATAATACAGCCCACTAAAGCCGCTAATAACAGCATACTTACTACTTCAAAAGGCAATGCATAGCCACCGCCACTGTTAACGCCTAACATTTGGTAACCGATATTCTTCACATTCGGATCGACAGTAGTTGCAGTTTTAGTAGGGAAGGTATGTCCGAGAATTTGTATCATCACCAGCGCAAATGCACAGAAGGAAGCTAAAGCAGAAAATAATGAGCGCGAGAATTTAGCTTGCGGAAGTAATTCTCCGGCTTGTTGGGTTAAGAAGATGGAGAAAATTATTAATACCGTAATCCCACCAACATACACCACAATTTGTACGGCAGCAATAAAATCATATTCCATCCAAAAATACATACCGGCCATACCAATCAACGAAAACAGCAAATAAATAGCTGCTCGAAACAGTTGGCGTGTAGTAACCGACAACAGGCCGCTACCGAGTATCAGTCCTGCCAGCATATAAAATAATATCGTTGATCCGCTCATTTTAAATTCGTTATTTTCTTTTCGTTGGTGTTGCTTATTCTACCCCGTCCATGATTTTAGAATCCGGGAAGTTTAATACTTTAGTCAATTGGTTTCTGTCAAACACACTGTGTTCAAAGGTTTGCGCCATCTTAATGGCATCCGACGGACAAGCGTACACACATAAGTTACACATAGTACACAGTTCGAGGTGATACACTAATTTATCGATAGCTTTTTTCTTTTTTCCTTCCGGCGTAATGTCGAATTTGGTGATTACTTTAATGGTACCATTAGGGCAAGCCAATTCGCAGGCCGTACATCCGGTGCAACGGTGTTCGTTGTTTTCGTTGTGCGGCATTACCACCTCCCCTTTAAAGCGATCGGCTAATTTTAAGGTAGCACGATTGTCGGGGTATTGTTCGGTAATGATTTCTTTATGATGTGTAAAGTAAAAGAGTGTACGGCGCATCCCTATCAACAAGGAGCGCAGGGCACTTAATACTTCTTTTATATAATTAACTAGATACATTTTGTTATACTGTTTAAGCTATGCGTTTAGTGGTATAAGTTTTAAAAATGCCATTTCAGAATAGCCATTGCTGTTACCAATAATATGTTCACCATGCTGATTGGCAATAAATATTTCCATTCTAAGTTTAGCAATTGATCGATACGTAAGCGTGGGAAAGACCATCTGAACCACATGATCAAGAAGATTAAGAAGAAGGTCTTGCCAAAGAACCACAAGCTCGAAGGAATGAAGTCCATGATATGATTAAACCCGTCCCAATGCCCGATATGAAAAGGCATCCAACCACCTAAGAATAAGGTAGCACCTATGGCACAAACAATAAATACGTTTACATATTCTGCCAAGAAAAACAAGGCGAATTTCATTCCCGAGTATTCGGTATGGAAACCTGCAGTTAATTCTGATTCTGCTTCGGCAAGGTCAAAGGGAGCACGATTGGTTTCGGCCGTAACCGCAATCAGGAATACGATAAATGCAATCCATATTGGTAAATGTCCTTTAAAAATCCACCAGCCATCGGCTTGCGAAAGTATGATATCATTAAAATTAAGACTGCCAGTTAACACCACAATTGCCATAATTGATAAGCCGGCTGATAATTCGTAGCTCACAATTTGAGCACCGCTCCGCATGGCTCCCATCAAGGAGTATTTGTTGTTACTAGCCCATCCGGCCATTAAAATACTAATAACCGAAACCGATGAAATAGCAGAAACATACAATACCCCGATATTAATATCCCATAAAGTAAAATCTTTTGCAAAGGCTAAAGGCGCCATCAACAACATGGAAACTACGATGGCTAAGAATGGAGCCACATTAAATAAAAGTTTATCGGCACCATTAGGAGTCATGCCTTCTTTCACCAACAGTTTAACGGTATCGGCAGCCGATTGAAACATTCCCTTCGGTCCTACACGGTTTGGTCCGAGGCGAATTTGTATCCAGGCCGAAACTTTACGTTCCATCATCACCAAAATCAATCCCAATACGGCAAAGAGACTGATGACCAATACACCGGCAATTACCATTTCGAAAACGGTAACCCAAGTAGCCGAAAATGTATTCGACAACCATTCGTGTACTAAGCTTGCTATTTTACTGATACTCCACATTTAATTTATATTATTCTGCTTAATCATTTATTATCTGTCAATATCCGGAATCACCAAATCCAAAGTTCCCATCATGGCAACCAAATCACCAATTTTACTACCCCGCGCCATGTGATCGAGGGCCGATAAATTAGAGAAACCCGGTGAGCGAAATTTGATACGATACGGTGTGGTTGCGCCTTCGCTAACTACATAGATCCCCAATTCACCACGGGCTGTTTCTACACGTTGGTAGAATTCACCTTTCGGTAATTTAATAACGGCTTTGGTTTTAGCGCAAAAATCACCATCCGGAATACCATCCAACAACTGTTCAATAATGGAAATGGATTGTTTCATTTCACGAATACGCACCATATAACGGGCTAAGGAATCGCCACCTGTTTCTATAATCTCTTCAAATTGTACTTGATTATACACGTCATAAGGGTAGTACTTGCGTACATCGCAACTTACACCACTACCGCGCAAAGAAGGGCCGCTTAAGCCATAGGAGATGGCATCGGCCGCTGATATAACACCAACATTTTCCATACGTTTACGGAAGATGATGTTATCGGTCACCATTTCATCATACTCATCAACTTTGCGTTTAAACAAAGCAATAAATTCTTTCACTTTGCGTACAAAATCAGGATGTATATCTTCCTGAACACCACCCGGCACCATGTAGTTCATGGTTAAACGAGCACCACAAGTGTCTTCCATGATTTCATTGATCATTTCACGTTCGCGGAAGGCGTGGAAGAATGGCGTAAAAGCGCCCAAGTCCATAGCCATAGCGCCCCACCACAATTCGTGTGAAGCAATACGCGTAAGTTCATCCATCAACACGCGAATCACTTGAGCGCGTGCAGGGACTTCGATTTGCATGGCACGTTCTACCAACAAGGCACAACCATGGTTATTGATGTGCGATGAAAGGTAGTCCATACGACTGGTTACATAAATAAACTGGCGATAGGTTAAGCTTTCGCACATTTTTTCTATAGAGCGATGAATATAGCCCAAATGTGGTTCTACCTTTTTAATGGTTTCGCCATGTAGGGTAATCACCAGGTGCAATACGCCGTGCGTGGCAGGGTGTTGCGGGCCTACGTTGATTATTAAATCGCCATCTTGTGTTGTTCCTATTTCTTCAACCATTTCATTTTATATTTCAGTCAGCCTAAGCTGCTGCGCTATCGTTTATAATTTAATCATATTAATAGGGTCATCAAAATCTTTCAATAAAGGGTTTTTACCTTCCCAACCATCAGGCAGAATCAGCAAACGCAAATCCGGGTGATTGATGAAGTTAACGCCAAAGAGTTCATATACTTCACGTTCCAAAAATTCGGCACTGCGCCAAATAAGACAAACGGTTTCAATTTCAGGTTTGCTTTTATCCAACTTCGACTTGATTACCAAGTTATGGCGATAAGTAGTAGAAGTAAGGTGATAAACCATGGTTATATGCGTTTTCCAATCCACAGCAGTAAGGCAAAACAAATAATCCATGTTAAAGGCCACATCATTGCGCATTAGCGGCATCACTTCCATTAAGGCTTTCGGCTCAATAAGCAGGGTTGTCCATTCACCCCCTTCTTCAAAAGTAGCGGTTGGAATCAGTTCACTGAGTTTGGCTTTTAATTCTTCGTTACTCATAGGTATTAGCTTCCGGCTTTAATTTGTTCTTTGGTTAAACCCATTTTGATTTTCTCTTGCAGCGAAATCAAGGCATGTAAAAGGGCTTCGGGACGCGGGGGGCAACCGGCAACGTAAACATCAACCGGTATAATATGATCGGCGCCTTTTACAACCGAATAGGTATTGTAGAAGAACGGACCACCGCTGATGGCACAGGCTCCCATAGCTATTACATATTTCGGATCGCCCATTTGGTCGTACAAGCGTTTTAAAACGGGAGCCATTTTATTCACAATGGTTCCGGCAATAATGATTACATCGGCCTGACGAGGGGAGGCGCGCGCTACTTTAAATCCGAAGCGCGAGAAATCGTATTTGGCACCGGCTGTCGACATGTATTCGATACCGCAACAACTGGTGGCAAAGGTGAGCGGCCACAACGAGTTGGAGCGTGCCCAATTAATAATATCGTCTAATTTGCTGAGGACAATTCCGCCGCCCGGTAATTCGTGAATTTGGCCGGGGAAATTGTCGGTTGCTTTATTGGTAGTGGTTAAATCCATTTTAAGGCTCCTTTTTTATGTGCGTATAAAAATCCAAAAAACAAGATGGCAAAGAATATCGTTACTTCAATGAAGGCCAGCCAACCCACTTTTTGCGCCACAACAGCCCAAGGGTATAAGAAAACCAGCTCGACATCAAATATTAAGAAAATGAGGGCAAATAAATAATAGCCAACATTCAGTTGAATCCATGTTTTACCATTGGTTGGAATACCACATTCGTAAGGTTCGCCTTTTTGAGCATTGGTGGTATTGGTAGTTACAATTTTAGCCACCAGAATAGCGATTCCGGCAAAAGCAAGTCCTGCAAGAATCAACACAATCATGGAAGAAGCTCCCATAGTATAAGTCGGGTTTGAAGCGTTAAAAAAGAGAACGCAAGGTAATAAAATAATTATAAATTTTAGAAACAGTTCTGAGTCATTGCCGCTAAAAGAAAAGTTGTGCTAAACTAAACGACAGCGGGGTTGCCGCCGGAGACCGATTATTCGAATTAAGCCTTTGGAATGAGTAATTTAGGTAGTAAAAAGGCATGCTTCAATGCGTATAAAAAGCAAATTGTTCCTCTTTTACAGCATTTTGGATTTGCAGTTCAAGTTTTAGCTACAAAATTGAATGATTTGGGCGCCGGGCCGGCTGCTTCGGGCTCCACTTCGTTGCGGCTTTTGCCCCTATTTTCAAGCTAGGATGATTCGTGTTTTAACAAAGCATTATAGCACTTGGACATCCATTGCTATAAACAGGGCAAAGAGCTGCCCCTGCACATCCGTGGCGCAGGGATTGCAAAAAATTAGGTGATGCTTTTTTATTACTACTATATTTACTAAGTTGCTTTTTAAGATAACTGATTGCTGCTTGTTTTGAGTTATAGTATTCAAAAATAACTAACGTGAAATTGAATGAGCTGAAAAATGTTGTCCCACCAAAACCTATAGTTATAGAATAGAAAATGTTACAAGCGCAATTCGCCTATCAACCCTAAACGCATTATTCAATTTAGAATTGGTGTATGCCAAAAAATCAATTTTAGTTCTTGTTATTTTAAATGTATTAAGCCTATACAACTACTTGCTAAAAAAAACTTTCTAAAAAAAGAAGTTCTATTATATTTGAAACTTGCTTGCCAATACTGTAATTAAACTTTAATTAGCGTATGCGTTATTGGCAGTGTTTAAACGAATTTATTTTACTCAAACAATAAAACTAATCATCATGGCAAGAACAAACATTTATTTGAATTTCCAAGGCAATGCAGAAGAAGCCTTTAACGCTTACAAATCAGTTTTCAATACCGAATGGGCTGCTCCGATGTTCCGCATGGGCGATATGCCACAACAAGAAGGAATGCCGGCATTGTCGGATAAAGAAAAACAAATGATTATGCACGTTTCGCTCCCAATTTTAGGAGGTACATGTATTATGGGAACAGATATGTTGGAAAGCATGGGTCATCATTTAAAAATTGGTAACAACACTACAATCAGTTTAGAACCAGATACTAAAGAAGAAGCTGATCGTATTTATCGGGTGCTTTCGGAAGGTGGAACGGAATGCGTAGCTCCGCATGATGAATTCTGGGGTTACTGGGGTGTATGTTTAGACCGTTTCGGCATACGTTGGATGTTTAATGTACCGAATCAACAAAACCAAGCTTAAGTAATTATAACTAAAAGTATAGTACCAATCGAATCATTAATATGAAGCGCATTTGACACTAATAAAATTTGTCGAATGCGCTTTTTCTATTAGAGTACCTGCCATATCACTACTTTGGTTTCAATTATATGCTAATTACATATTCTATAAGTTGTTATTTCCTATAACCACTTTTCAGAATTACCATTACTGGTTTTTAGAATACTGTAACTTATTACAAGAATTGTGTAATGGGTTCATATCCTTCTGCATGCAATTTTGCAGCACAGAATTTCTTTACTGAATTATTACCACTATAAACTATTAGCACTATGTTTCATCATGTAAAAGAATTACAATTTAATGCACGGGTAGCTAAACCTGATGTACGTTTTGCAAAATTATTATTGGAACAATTTGGTGGACCGAATGGCGAACTAAAAGCAGCCATGCAGTATTTTGTACAAGCCTTTGGTTATCGAAAAACCGCACCCGATAAATATGATTTGTTAATGGACATCGCTACCGAAGAATTTAGTCACTTAGAGATAGTAGGAGCCACCATACAAATGTTATTAAGCGGAGTAAACAGTGAATTAAAAAATGCAGCGGATGAATCCGATTTAACAAAACTATTGGATGGTAAATCGGCCAAAGAAAATTATATTGCTGATACCATGATAAATCCGCAGTTTTATATTGTAAGTGGCGGAACACCAACTTTGACCGACAGTGTAGGAAACCCTTGGAGCGCAACTTATATAGCCAGCATGGGCGATTTAACGGCTGATCTTCGCTTTAATATAGGTGCCGAAACAAGTGCGAAAATGGTGTATGAGAATTTAATGAAATTTACGGATGATGTATATGTAAAAGAATCATTACGCTATTTAATGACTCGTGAAGTAGCGCATTTTCAGATGTTTGAAGCAGCACTTGCCAGCATTGAACCAAATTTTCCGCCGGGCATATTACAAACCGATCCACGATTTAGTAATAAGTATTTTAACATGTCATCGGGCGATACACATAAAGGTCCATGGAATGAAGGCGATTGCCCACATTTAGGTGAACAGTGGCAATTCATTGAAGATCCCATTGAACATGCTAATCAAACCAATGGTTTATTGGATGAACAAATTCAAGGCAGCGAACGAACAGAACAATCGGTTCAAAAGGCTAATCAAACACTTAGTAAAGCTCGTAAAGCCGAAGTTGAAAAAGCCTTAACAACAAACAATGGTATTCAATCTTGGGCATTAAATACCGCGTAATCTAACGTTTGTTTTAATTGCGATTACTGTTCAACCATTGCTCTTCCAAACCACTAAACTAATTCGATTTTACCATGAAAAAATATTTGCCCATTTATGCGTATGGCGCGGTAATTATGCTAGCGGGAATTCTATTACTTGTATCGGGCGCCAATAGCTTTACCTCCAATCGTTTAATATTAGGCTGCTTAGTAATTTTTGCTGCAGCAATAGCCTTTATCGCTGCCTTTGCTCCACAACGCAAACAAGTGCAAGTTGCTTATCACACGCTGCATGCCATAGTCCTGTTGCTAGCCGGATTCGCTATTTTACTGCTCCATCTTACACCAGAGACATTAACGCCTATCATTGCCTTTCTACTTTTCTTTTATGGCTTTTCTGAAATAATATTTTGCAGCTTACTGTTTAACTTAGGATTAAAAGTAGTCCTAAAAGTACTAATTGTGCGCATTATTCTTGGCTTAGTGATTTGCGTTGGCACAGTATCAGCCATGTATTACACTAAGCTTTCACTAGAAATTTATGGCGTACTTTTTCTATTAATTGGTATCAATATAATGCTGTATGTACCGATCATTAAAGAGAAAGAGATAAAATTAGCAAAGCGCTAAATAAATGTTGAATTTAATTTTAACCAACGTAAGATACGATGAATCAACTGGTACATAAAAAATGGAGGCTTTAAATTCTGTTAACATTCATTCAGTATGTAATAATTCATTATTTTGCGTACCCGCAGTAAAAGTTATTTACTTCTAATAGAGCTTTATCTGCTTACGATAATTCCGTAAAAACACTAAATTGAATGTTACTTATCTAAATATAACTCGCGGTAGTGTTCACGTTAACAACTATGAACTATATTATGAAACCTGTGGTCATGGCGAACCGCTAGTACTTTTACATGGATTTGGAGCATGCATTAAAACGTGGTATCCTTTCTTTTCCGAATTAGCAGCGCACTACAGTATAATAGCTATCGATTTGCCCGGACATGGGAAATCCACAAACCCAACAGCAGTTTTTAGTCATCAACATGCTGCCAAAATCGTGTTGCAGCTTTTATCAACATTAGCTATCGAATCCTTTTCTGCTATGGGAATTAGTTCCGGAGGGATGATTTTAGTACACATGGCCTTACTTGAACCGATGCGTATTAAAGGCATGGTTTTAATAAGTGCAACTACGCATTTTCCGGATGCGGCACGTGCTATCATGCGCAATGCATCTTTTAAAACAATGCCCTCGGAAGTGATAAACATGTATAGAACCTGTGCTTCACGAGGCGATGAACAAATCATGCTATTAATTAATCAGTTTAATTCACTTGCCGCGACTACTGCAGATGTATATTTTGATTCGAAACAATTGGCAAGTATTAAAGCAGCTACTTTGATCATACATGGCGATAGCGATAAGTTTTTTCCGGTATCAATTGCATATACGCTATATCGCGCTATTCCGAATGCCTCCTTATGGGTAATACCCAATGGCGAACATGTACCCATTTATGATGAATCCGTACCATTTATCAACAGATCGTTGCAATTTCTTCAAAAAGCAAGTAGCAGCGGTTTAAGTTATTAATAGACAAAAGCTTAGACTTGATAATACTGCGTTTGTGCAGTATGTTTAATAAAAGTAAAAAAATCCGTAAAATAAATTGCTTAGTGTTCTTAGGCAAAATGAAAAGAATGCGCTATTATTGATAACTCAAAAAAATACTCATGAAAACAAATCAAGTAAAATTACACCGTGTATTTACTGCTCCTGTCGAACGTGTTTATAAAGCATTTACAGATCCAGATGCAATGGCAGCCTGGTTACCACCTTATGGTTTTGTATGTAAAGTACATCACATGGATTTTAAAATAGGTGGAAGCTATAGAATGACTTTTATAAATTTTACAAGTGGCAAAGGCCATTCGTTTGGAGGCGATTATTTAGAAATTATCCCTCATGAATTGCTTAAGTATAGCGACAAATTCGACGATCCAAATATGCCCGGACAAATGATAACCACCATAACCTTTCGTAAAGTAATGTGCGGAACCGAACTAATAGCTGTTCAAGAAGGCATACCAGAAGTTATTCCGGTAGAAATGTGTTACTTAGGTTGGCAAGAATCGCTCGATAAATTAAAACGTTTGGTTGAACCAAACATACCTGACGCATAAACCACTAACACTAGTAATTATTTAAATTATGGCAAAACAAATCTTTATCAATTTAGCAGTTTCAGATGTACAAAAATCAATGGATTTTTATACGGCATTAGGTTTTACTAACAACCCTCAATTCTCTGACGAATCGGGTAAGTGTATGGTTTGGAGTGATTCAATATTTGTAATGCTTTTAAGTCATGAAAAATTCATGCATTTCGCCACTAAACCAATTGCAGACACCAAATCACGATTGGCCGGTTTATATTCCTTATCCTTAGAAAGTGTGGAGGAAATGAATAACTTAATGACTAAAGCCCTTGCAGCAGGTGGTGTAGAACCTCATGAAGCGCGTGATTTGGGTTTTATGCAACAACGTAGTGTTGAAGATTTCGACGGACATACCTGGGAATTGTTTTATATGGATATGACCAAATTTCCGGGACAGTAAGTATAATTATCCAACAAAATCTTTAACTACATAAATTTTTGTAACATTTATACCAAGCTAAAAAATACAACAACAATGGAATCACCAAACAACCCAGACAATCTAGCACACCCTAAAGTAACCGGCATAGGCGGAATCTTCTTTTTTTCTGAAAACCCATCAGCCATAAAAGAATGGTATGCGAAAAATTTAGGTTTAGAAATTAATGCCTGGGGCGCTTGCAGTTTCGAGTCGCGCGTGCTTGATAAACCGGAAGAAGTACAATCCTTGCAATGGAGCCCATTCAAAAAGAATGATCCATCGTTTGCACCATCTACCAAGGAGTTTATGATTAATTACCGCGTTCAAAATTTAGAAGCGCTTTTAGTAAAGTTGCGTGAAAATGGGGTAACGGTCTTAGATGAGGTGGCAACTTATGACTTCGGAAAATTTGTACATATCATGGATGCTGAAGGCAATAAAATTGAATTGTGGGAACCCGTTAATGACATTAAACCAATTTAGTAGTTAAATGCTATTTGAAAAATATTATTTTATGGGTAATATCAGCTTACCGTTTCCACCTGAAAATCAAACAGCGAATGATACGCCAAGCATGTTATTTACAAAGAATAAAATCGAAAAAAGTATTTTTTTTAATACCGAAACAACTATTCGATCAAATTCAAATATGCAGAACAATAACGGCAATACTGTTATCGATTCAAAAGCCATACTTCCCCGCATAAGAAGGCCAAGACGTAAATCAGGCAAATAAAAGTAGTTTCTATTAGCTTGATTTTAGCTATCTAACATACTCGCTATCAAAGTTGTAGTGTTTAATAATTTTTTATTTACAATTATTATTTGTTACAACGGACCTATTTTCAGTATCTTTCACATGCATCTCTTTCTTAAAGCGTATTGTTATTTTATCACCCCTAAATCAAGCCCCCTAATGAAAAAAACACTTAAACTAATTTTTTCTGCAATTGGTATTCTCTTAGTTGTATTTGTTGTTTACTTTTTCACCATAAAAAAATTGGATCAAAAGGTTTTAGAATTAGAAGTGTTCTCCTCAACTAATCAATCAACGGCAAAAGCTATTTTAGTTCCAACTAAATTTATTGAAGGTGAACGCTTTTATATTAAACTACCACTTTCAACCGGTGATACCATTTTAGCCTTTGGAGATACAGGTGGTGGTAATACGATGCTATTACCCAATACAGTAGAAAAGAAAAAATTACAATCCCTGCAGCACTTAGGTTTATTAAAAGGCATAATGCCGATGCATTACGTGCTGTTTAATGATATAGTTAAGGATGCTAATTTTCCTCAACCCAATACGATGCGTGCATTCATAATTCGTACCCCGTTCGCCAGAGTAACTGCCCCTTGCTTAGTCATTCCTCCTATGGATGATGAATTAAAATTTTTCGCTAAAAGTATTCCACAAATGGAAGCATTTTTAGCACAGAATTTTTTCTTGGGTAAATCATGGACAATTGATTATCCTAAACAACAAATTTGGGTGAATACGCCTTTAAGCGCATCAGATACCAGCGGTGCAATAATTCAAAAAATAGGGTTAAAGAGAAACAGTCATAATCAAGCCGTATTTGGCCATGCCAGTATGGTAATGGAAGTTAATGGTGAAAAGATTGATGTATTATTCGACACCGGTGCGAGTTTCGTTCTTTCAGAATCCGGCAAAAAACAATTCAATACCACTAACTTAACATTAGGCGGTTCCTTTATTGCGGCTTCTATTTTTGAAAAATGGAGAAAAGAACATCCTGAATGGAAATACTATCCAAAAGCTGATTGGGCTAATGATATTATAGAAGTGCCCTTTGTTAAAATTGGCAATTGTGAAGTTGGACCAGCGCTGTTTGCAAGTAGACCGGATGTGAATTGGTCCGAAAACATGATTAATTCAATGGACAAAGTTGTTAAAGGTGCCATAGGCGGATCTGCATTAAAATATGTGAAAGTTACTGTCGATTTTAATAGTGAACTTATTAAGTTTGAAAAATAAGATTAATGAACTGAATTCAGCAATGGCGTACTGATAACTTGAAGAAGTATAAAACGCAGTTCTTTTTTTATCAAAATTACCACAATACCATTGCTATTGATTCGAATTATCAATTACAAAAACCTTCAATAATCATGAAAGCTGCGGTTTACACTAAATACGGACCACCCGAAGTAGTAAAAATTCAAGAAGTAGAGCGACCAAAACCCACTGCTGATGAAGTATTGGTTCAAGTGTATTCAGCTACCGTAAATCGCACGGACTCCGGATTTCGCAGTGCCGAATATTTTATTTCACGCTTCTGGACCGGATTATTTCGTCCCTCCGCTACTATTTTAGGTTGTGAATTTTCGGGCGTTATTGTTGAAATTGGAAACGCAGTAACCGAATTTAAAATTGGTGATAAAGTTTTTGGTTACAATGATAAAACCTGTGGTGGCCATGCTGAATATTTAAAGATCAAGGAAACAGCTGCCATAGCCGGCATGCCTGCTAATTTAAATTTTGATGAAGCGGCAGCATTAACTGAAGGTGCCCATTATGCATTAGTTGATATACGTGCGGCAAATGTTGAAAGCGGTCAACAAGTGATGGTGTATGGTGCTACCGGTGCCATTGGTTCTGCAGCCGTGCAGTTATTAAACCACTTTGGAGCACAGGTAACCGCAGTATGCAATACAAAAAATGTAGCGCTTATTAAGAGCTTAGGCGCAGCTAAAGTAATCGATTATCAAACCCAAGATTACAAAGCTATTGCTACAAAATTCGATTTCATTTTTGATGCCGTTGGTAAAAGCTCCTTTGGCCAATGCAAACCATTGCTTAAAGAGAAAGGGATTTATATTTCTACGGAGTTGGGGAAAAATGGAGAGAACATTCTTTACGCAATAACCACGCCCTGGTGGGGAGGGAAAAAATTATTGTTTCCGATACCGAGCATTTCAAAAGACGATGTTTTGTTTTTGAAATCCCTTGCAGAAAGCGGCTCTCTCAAACCGCTTATCGATCGTTATTATCCATTAGAACAAATTATTGATGCCTATCACTATGTTGAATCCGGACAAAAGACCGGCAATGTCATACTAAAAGTAAAGGGCTAAATCACTACAATATCATCTTACATGCTCCTGTAATTCGACTAAATACGCAGCCTGAATGGGTTTTGAACGCTCCTGCTAATTGAAGATTGCATCAGGTGCTTGTCTATAAATAATAACGGCTAATGCTTATATTTGCCTATATTATTTTATCATGAATCCAAAAGTTGAAGATTTTATAAGTGATGCTCAACAGTGGCAAAAAGAGTTCATCCAATTGCGTTCGTATGTATTGGAATGTGGATTGACGGAAGATTTTAAATGGGGTAATCCTTGCTATACTGAACAGCAAAAGAACATTGTATTAATCCATGGTTTTAAGCACTATTGCGCATTATTATTTTTTAAAGGAGCCTTGTTGAGCGACCCTAAAGGATTATTGATTCAACAAAGCGAAAACGTTCAAGCCGGTCGTCAAATGCGCTTTACGAGTTTAGCAGAAATAATAAAAAATAAAACAGCAATCAAGAATTACATCTTCGAAGCAATTGAAGTTGAACAAGCCGGTTTGAAAGTTGAGATGAAGAAAAAGGAAGAATTAGAATTTCCGGATGAGCTACTTGCCTATTTTTCCAAAAACAAAGAATTAAAAACTGCATTTCATGCTTTAACTCCAGGAAGACAAAGAGCCTACAATCTTTTCTTTACTGCTGCAAAACAAGCGAAAACACGTGAATCAAGAATTGAAGCCAGTATGAAACGGATTTTCATGGGCAAAGGGCCAAATGATTGTATTTGCGGGCTTTCAAAGCATTATCCCAATTGTGACGGCTCTCACAAACAATTAGCTCAAGATTAAATGCTCCGCTTATGAAACCAAAATTATGGATAAGTCATGTACTCGGTGCACTCGTTTTTTTTACCGTAATTTATATCAGTGCCGGCACCTTACATTTTTGGCAAGGACATGTTTACGTTGGTCTGGGTTTATTGATGATGTTGCTTAATTATACGGTTCTTCGTGTTGATAAGGCTTTATTAGAAGAACGTTCAAAACCCGGTTTAAATACCAAACCATGGGATAAAAGAATATTGGGATTATCGTTTTTGGCCACCATTGCTATGTTTATTGTAGCCGGTTTGGATGCCGGTCGTTTTCACTGGTCACCGAAATTCCCATGGTATATAGCGTTAATTGGCATAGTGCTAACGGCTACCGGGCAATTGCTTTTTATGATTGCACAAAAGCAAAATAAATTTTTCTCGAGCACAGTTCGTATTCAAACCGACAGAAGTCATACTGTATGTAATGAAGGCTTGTACAAAGTTGTTCGCCATCCGGGCTATCTCGGCTCATTGCTACAGGCAATAGGTTTTCCATTATTGTTTGGTGCTGTTTGGAGTAGTATACCGGTTGGTGTTTCCATCCTACTCCAACTTATTCGTACTAAAATGGAAGATGATACCCTTCAAAATGAATTAAGCGGTTACAGCGATTATGCGCAACAAGTTAAATACAGACTCATTCCGTTTATTTGGTAGTATGGGGTGACTTTTTCATTTGTCGCAAAAACCATCATTATTGTCACGATTTACCAGCTTAAAGCAAGTTGTATAGTGTAGCTTTGCAACCACACAAAAACTATCTACTATGTCAAAAATCACCCCTTTCCTTTGGTTCAATACTAATATTGAAAACGTAATTAACTATTACAGTTCTATATTTGATTCCGTTGTTGTTCATTCAAAAAATTATGTGGGTCCGGCTACGGATGCCAATCGTATGATGATGAGTGCGAGCATTGAAATTGCAGGACAAAAAATAATGGCTTTGAATGGAGGTCCGCATTTTGAATTTACTCCAGCTTTCTCATTTTATATCGAATGTGAAAATCAGGAAGAAGTTGATAACTTATGGAATAAATTAACTGCTGAAGGAAAACCTTCGCGTTGCGGTTGGTTGCTTGATAAATATGGTTTGTCGTGGCAAATCATTCCTAAAACATTAGGCAAATTGGTTTTTGGCGGACCGGCAGAAAATTCACAACGTGCTATGGCAGCTATGATGAAGATGGAAAAAATCATCATAGCCGATTTAGAGAAAGCATATAATGGTGAATAATTTTAGTTTTATTTCTACAATTCTAGTATAGCCGTTTCGAAACCTGTTACTTTTTAACAACACGCCAAAACAATTGCGCTTTGGTGTGTTGGTTAATAAGTGCTAAAATATAAACTCCCGGAGGTAGTTGTTGAACATCAAATTTACTACTTTCAGATACAACAGGCATGGATTGCTTTTCCAGCACTTTTTTTCCTAACATATCATAGAACGCAAGGGAATAAACGGCATCATTTTTAAGAAATTGAAATTGCAGATTATTTTCAATTGGATTCGGATAGAAAACGATTTCCTGCGTGCCAGTATTTTTAATTTCTATAACTTTAGAAACCTTAGCGGCTCCATTTCTATCAATCATTTTCAAATAATAGTAAGAAATCCCGGAAATAGAAGTACGATCTAAATAATTGTATTGTTGAAATTGCGAACCATTGTTATTAGCATTCACTTGTGTTAGTGGTTCAAAATTGATATTGTCTTTACTTTTAAAAATTTCAACATATTGCAAACCTTCATCATCCAGTACTGACCAAGTCAATTCATTTGCTGCGCTTTGTTTATTGAAATGCCCGTTAAAATTGATTAACTGTAGCGGTAATCCGGTTACATTAAAAGGCAAATCAACTTCCCATAATCCTCTTCCATAAGTAGCTGCGCGCAATTTTTGTGTTGGATAAAATATGGCTAAGTCATTAACAATCACATTTGGCAATCCGGCATTATAAGCCACCCAAAATGACATACTGGAATCCCGATAAAAAACGCCAAAGTCAGTCCCTATAATAACTTCATCGGCACTTCCATTGACATAAGTAATACAATTAACCGGGACGTTTGGTAAATTGGCAGTATAGTTAGTCCAACTATTACCACCATCTGCCGACTTAAAAACTTTGTAAGCACCGGAATATCCTGAATAAGTAACCCAAAGTTTTTGAGCATTAGTTGCACTAACTGCAATACCTGTAATAGCTGCAGGTATTTTAAACGTACTATCAGCACCAACCGTCGGAGACTTAATTAACCAATTGCGACCAGCATCAACCGAACGTGCTAACTTTTTGAATTTTGCCGCATACAATACGCTGGTATCACTTGGGGCCATCACTAATGCAGTAACACTATCAACACCGCTTGCCGATATTGTATGCCAGGACAGAAACTTAGCTTGTTGATAGGATTTCTGAACACCTAAATTTGAACCTATGTACATGGTATTTTTAGCAAGTGGATTTACAATATAAGGTGCCAACCAAGGAGATTGTCCCGGTGATGCTAATGCAAAGGCACTACCGTTTACTGATTTTTTAAGCGTTCCATAAGGTTGACAAGCGAAAACAACAAACGAATCGGAGCGAATAACTAACGGTTGCATGCCATCGCTGCTAAGCACTTCTGCTACATTGTTATCATGAATAGTATATAAGCTGGTTGACGCATCTTGTGCACCATAATAAATTGAATCGGCTGAAACAGGATCATTCGCAACACGATATAATTCTGCAATGTGAATTCCATTGCTAATATTGGTCCAAGTTACACCGTCATTTGATGTTACAAAAATCCCGGCATCAGTAAGCGCATAAAGTTTTACACCGGCTGGTTCATACATAAATCGCTTGGTATCTTGATGAACATAATTAGTGGCTAAATAATTCTGATAATCAGAAGAAGCTGTCCATGTATTACTAGCAGACACATACCGATAAGTACCGGCACCACCACCAACCATTAATTTGAATTTATTTGTTGGCGAAACAACAAAAGCTCTATCATAATACCCATAAGGCAGTACTAAATTGTCAGGATTTGCAAGTACACTGGAAAAAGTAGTACCTCCATTAATTGAGCGTTTAACACCGGCTGTTGGGCCCCATAAATAAATGTAGTTAGAATCAAGAATAGTTGTTCCAATTGAAACTCTACCTGCTAAACTATTATTTGGATAACCACCTGCAGTATAACCCCATGTTTTGCCATTATTATAAGAGCGCCACAATCCGTGCGCATCCGTAGCATATACCGTTTTATGATTGTGTTGATTGAATTCCAAACTATAGAAATTACCCGCTTGAACTTTCGTCCAATTACCCATAGCACTTAAGGTATCGCGCCAAATACCGGTACTAGTGGCCATCATAATAACATTGGGGGTAACTGGATCCACTATTAATTGTTGCGGATACAATAATTGAGATTGCGCATACGTAACACCTGTTGGTATCCAATTTAAACCACCATCTATTGATTTAAAAACACCCGCACTAAAATGGCCTTGCAAAGTTTTAAAAAAATTAGGAATGCCCGCAAAACAATCACCGGTGGCGATATAAATAATATTGGCATTAGTTGGATCAATGGCTATACTGGCAATACTTAAGGACGGTAAATTATCTGTATTTAGAACTGTCCATGTTGTTCCGCTGTTCGTGGTTTTCCAAACACCTCCACATGCAGTACCAATTAAAAAACTAGTATTGCTTCCAGGAAAAAAAGCCATGCAATTTATTCGTCCAACACCAGAACTTTTACCAACAGGCGCTGAACTTGGGTTTAGGGACTTCCATGTTTGACTAGCAATTTGATTCGTATTTCCGGCACGACCTGTAGGAGAATTATCATTTTTATAATTGTCATATTCTTTCAATACTTGCTCGATTGTCGGGAAAACACCGGAAGGAAAAACACGTTGTTCATTATACCACTCCCATCTTTTATAAGGAAATTCACCCGGAATAGCTCCTTCCATTTCGTCTTTTCTATCGTATTCCGTTTCAAATTTTATTTCATCTTCATCTCTTTTAACATGTTGTTCATAATAGGCATTAAAAGCAGCCTTAATAGTATAAAAGTTCAATGCAGTAGAGTCTGCATAGTTCTTTTTAGCTAAATAATTTTCAATAAGCCAAGACTGCGCGTTTGAAACAGTTGTACACATGAGGATACAAACTGTTAGAATGAAAGTAGTTGTTGATTTCATAGTTGTAATTTTAAATTGTGAATAGGTAACTTAAGGTGGTTACCTTTATCACATCAAAATTCAGCTATGTAAATGATAAAAAATCAGTCATTTGACAAATGGAAAAATTTAGTTTACAAGTGGTCAGTTATCCAATTACCAAATATAATTACTTTTAAAGTCAATTAATTCACTTAGTGCCGCTATTGCCTAAAATTGATTACTACTTTATATTCTAATTATTGCTTTATAAACTGTTTTAAAAACGCGTCCTTTCTACGTTTTGAAATATCAAGTAACACACCGTTACTCATTAATGCCATTCCTCCAGAATCGCGTACAAACTTCTTTACTTCAGCCAGATTAATCAAATAGGAGTGATGAATCCGGAAAAAATTATGTGTACTTAGCAAGTCTTCATATTCACCAATATTTTTAGAAGTCATTACTTTCTCACCATTCGTTAAAAAAAATGTAGTGTATTGACGATCTGATTCCAAATACAGAATTTCAGTTACTTTCAGAATATGCAGTCCTTCATTGGTTGCAAGTGCAATTTGAATGGCTTGCGTATTGGTATTTTGAATATGCTGTGTTAACAACTCCAGCTTCAAATGTACTTGTTTATCTAGCTTTTGTCGTTGTACCTTTTCCACAGCTGCTTTTAACTCATCAACATCAATTGGTTTTAATAAATAATCCAATGCACTACATTTAATCGCATTTAAGGCATATTGTTCAAATGCAGTGGTAAATACCAGCTGAAAATTAATAGTAGTAAATCGCTTTAATAAATCAAAACCTGTTTCCTTTTGCAATTCGATATCCAGGAAAAGCACATCCGGCTCTTCCAAGTTAATTAATTGAATTGCCTCTGAAATTGTTGATGCTGAACCCAACAGCACAACATCAGCACAATAGGTACTTAATAAGTTAGCCAATAAGCGCGCGCTTTTCTCTTCATCTTCAACAATAATTGCTTTTATCATATATATTCGTCTGATTGTAATTTTATTGTTACCAAGGTACCGATAGGATTGGCAGCCGAATCGTAGCGGTCATCCACTTCAATAGCAATTGTAAACTGTTTTAAATTTGATAACACTTTCATTCTTTCTGCAGTTAATTTCATACCCATTGAATCATTAATGATGTGCTTTGATTGCTTAATCTTAGCAGCAGCTACCCTACCAATTCCATTATCCTTAATGCGTATAAGCAATAGTTTATTTTGCATTTCCATAGTCACTTCCAAATCGCCATTTCCTTCTTTGTTGAGCAGCCCGTGCATAATTGCGTTTTCTACATAAGGCTGGATAAGCATAGCCGGTATAAAAGTTAAATCTTGCGAAATGGCTTCACTCACAACAATTTTTAACGTAAATTTATTCGAAAAGCGCAAAACCTCTAGTTCAATATATAATTGAATCATGGTTAATTCATTCGCAATACTTATTGTGTTTTTATCCGCATGATGCAGTACCATTCGAATTAATTTTGCAAATTTTGACAAATAACGAAGTGCATTTTCTTTATCGGAATCAGCAATAAAATGTTGAATTGAATTAAGTGCATTAAAAACAAAATGAGGGTTCATTTGAGCTGTAAGTGCCGAAAGTCGTGCCTCTGCCAGTTGACGTTCAAATTGATTTTTAATTGTTGCTTTACGCTTAATTCGACGAAATTGGTAACGAATAAGTAAAATCAATAGCACGAAAATTATAAAGATACCTGCGATTCTAAATTGAATTAACTTCCAAAAAGGTGTTTCAATTATTATTTTGTAATCAGCACTTGCAGGATTCCATACCCCATCATTATTAGCAGCCCAAATTTTTAGAATATAAGTGCCTGAAGGAAGATTGGTATAAGTAATGGTATTAGTAGTACCATTGTAAATTTTTTGTTTATCAATTCCAATTAATTGATAGGCAAATTGGTTGAGCTCCGGATGATCAAAATTGTTGGCAGCCATCTCCAAATCAATAAAATTTTGATCAAAAGCCAAATCAATGTTAGGCAATCCATCTTTATCATAGTTGATGATTATATTGTTATGAAATGCTTTGCAAGTAGCGATATAGGCATGAGGTATTTGTTTGTTTAATGCTATTGTATTTGGATTGAACCAAACCATACCATCAAGTTCTCCGAAAATCAATTCTCCATTTTTCAATCTTATTGCTGCTGCAGTATTAAAATTTGAATGCCTTATCCCATCCGCAATAATAAATTGATGTGCTTCATTAATTTTATTAATTGAATCAATTATTAATCGTACCAAACCTATATCTGTTGACAGCCATAAGGTGCTTGAGTCAGAAAAACAAAATGAATGCACTTGACCAATTCTAAAAGCATTAATTGTTAAATTTTTAAAACCATCATTTCTTCTGGAATTACCTATTAAAACCCCTTTAGAAGTAGCCATAAAAATAGTACCATCCGATTTACTACAAATTTGATTTACGTGATTAAAAAGCAGATTATCCTTAGTTGTATAGTGTTTTATTATTTCAAATTTCGAATTAAAATGATAGACCCCATTTCGAGAAGTGCTAGCCCAAAATGTATGATCCGGTGCTTCATGTATATAAGTATAATAAGCCCGAATAAATAATTTGATTGCGGCCGTATTGAATTCCGATTGAAAGCGAGCTGTACGTGGGTTGTAATGGCAAACTCCACTGCTCGTTGCCATCCATAAGGTTCCATCAGCAGCAACTAACAGGTCGAAAATTAGATTTCCAGGCACAGTATTGCCTTCTTTTTCACTATGAAAGAAGCGTTTCCATGTTTGCGTTTTTACATTAAAATAGTTTAAACCATAATCAGTGGCAATCCATAAATTGTTTGTTTCATCTCTTGCAATGGCATTGATACAATTCGAACTGATTGAATTGACGTTATTTTCTTCAGTATAATAAGCCTTGTATTCTTTTGTTTTTCGATTAAAATAAATTAAACCATTTTTACTCCCAAACCAAAGCGCTTCATTAGCTGATTCACAAGCACAGGTGATATCATTTTCAGGAAGCGAATAGCGATCCCCTGAATGAGGTGCAATCAACGTAAATTTCTCTGCATTTGGTGTCAATCGATCTACTCCTTTTCCGACAGTACCCAACCAAAGTAAATGATTATGATCTTCATAAATACAGCTCAAGTTATTTGTTGCGATGCTACTATTATCAAACGGGTTATGGCTGTACTGCACATATTTCTTCGTATTAATATCGTATTTCAATAAACCGGAATTACTACACACCATCCATATAACGTCTGAAGCACCGCAATGCAAATCTTTTATGTTTTGAAATTGGCTTGACGTATGAATTGTCTTGAATGCCCGCGAACCAGTATCAAATTTAAATAAACCGGCATGCAAGATTCCGCACCATAAATTACCCTTTTGATCCATAGCCATACAAGCTATCGGATTGTTGTTTAAATTTGGTTGTATGGTTTGAATAAAATAGCCTGTAAATGAATTGGTTTTTGTATTAAAATAATACAATCCGGAAATCGTACTGATCCATAAATTACTGTTTTCATCCGGTATAATTTGAATAATACGATTGTTGTAATAAACCGTTTTTTTATCCCCGATAGTGTCATGTGCAAATTTTGTAAAATGATTAGTTTGTTCGTTCCAAAGAAATAAACCAAGGCGAGTACCTATCCATATCTTGCCATCTCCGGTTTGCGTAATTGCTGTTATATCATTATTCCCTAAACCATTTGCGGATGGGTGGTTGGCTGTGTACCAATTGAATTTTGTAGAATGGCAATCTACCACTAGAATACCGTTTCCACCAAACCAAAGTCGATTAGATCTATCTTTAAATGAACAAGAAACAGCATTAATTGCAATGGATAAAGAATCCATAACAGCATCAAAGCGCTGAATGGAGCGCCCATTGTATTTAAGCACCCCTTCCTTTGTTCCAATCCAAATAAAACCATCTTTATCTTCAACAATGGTGTTGATTTCACGCTCTTTCAAGCCACTAGCAGCATCGAGATGTTGGAAAGAAAGCCCTTTTTCTTGAGCATACAATTGAGGTAGGCAAAACGCACTTAAAAAAATGAAAACTAGCCCAATTAGCACCCAATAAATGAATCGGAACCCCATATGTCAAAGTTAATTAACTATTTGAATAAAGGGGCGCTAATCGCATTCACTTGACAAGCGGTAAAATCCAATTGATAGTCGGTCAGTAAGTAGCCTACTTATTTATTAATAAATCAGTACCAAAATCAATTAACTAAAAGACTAATTCCACGTTTTCACAAACACATAAGGGCCTTTTTTAGCTCCCCAAACTTGTTTGTTATCGGCATCATATCCACGATCCCAACTGCTTAAGGTTGCTTTACCTATTACTACTTCTGAAGTTGCATAAACAGCACCTTGTCTGTCGGATGCGCATTTCGAACCTTCGGTGCTTCCTTCAAAAGTGCGCACATCTTTTTTACGAATCAATACTGCACAACCTTCGCGAACAGTCAACGAATCCGGCGTAAGTGTTGATGCACACAATGCGGCTTTACCGGCAAAACGTAACGGATTATTCATTGTAAATACTTCACTGCAATAAACACCTTTTTCTTTTTCAGTCAAATGATATACCCGTTGACGATAAGGTTTGTCTAAAGCGCCTACCACTGCTTGTTCTACATAAAACCAATAACCGTCTTTGCGATTTTGCCAGATAGGAATGATTTGCAATTTGATTTCGTAGAAATTGCTTGAATCGGCTAAATGTTGCTCGTGATTGGTGTATGTACCGGTCATGTAATCGGCTAATTGATGCAACTCATTGCTTTGTTGTGCAAAAGTGGCTACACGTATACCAACGATAAGAAGTAAGGTGAGTAAGTATTTCATAGTTGCTTAAAATTTAATATCACTAAGATAGTTGAAAATCGCATTTATTTTAATTGTTTTTCCAATACCACCAATTGCACTTTTCACGATCACGCAACTGTTCGGGTGTTTCGGCATAATACACCGCACATTTGAAAACATATAAAAAGCACTTGTTCTGGGTAAAGCCCGACACGCGATTTAAATCGGCATACAATTGCGCTCCATCTTTCCCCTTCAAATCACTGATTTTGCGTATTCCAACCTGCATAAAATCGTATGCTACCGATTTTCCTACACCCGGAAGTTGCATCAATTCCTTCACAATAAGCTTTTCCTGCTGTTTATCCATGTTAGCTGCTTTACTTAAACAAAGATAGGCTAATACCTTCATATTTCGAATTGTAAGTCGTTTAGCTAGGTGTTGATTCTGGTACAAGTGTAGAACATTTTAAGCCCATTTGACGTAGCTATGTTGCACTTAAAATATCTTTTAAAACCCAGTTGCCTGACTTATCTTTACACACTATGGAAAGTGATTTTTTAGTAATTGGCTCCGGTATTGCCGGACTAACTTATGCGTTAAAAACAGCGCTGCATTTCCCTGATAAAAAAATTATCTTAATTACAAAAAGTGATGAAGATGAAAGTAATACCAAATATGCCCAAGGCGGTATTGCGGGTGTTACCGATTTTTTGCACGATAGCTATGCGCAACACATTAACGATACATTAATTGCCGGGGATGGCCTTTGCGATCCGGCTACTGTTGATATGGTCGTTAAAGAAAGTACAGAACGTATACGTGAAATTATCGATTGGGGAGCCGATTTTGATAAAGACAAAAAAGGTAATTTTGATTTGGGCAAAGAAGGTGGGCACAGTACCTTTCGCATACTCCATCACAAAGATGCTACCGGAAAAGAAATGGAGCGCGCACTCCTTACACAAATTCGATTACAAAAAAATGTGCAGTTTTTATCGCATTGCTATGTCGTGGATTTGATTACCCAACATCACATGGGGCAAATGGTTACAAAATCAACCCCGGATATTGCCTGCTACGGAGTTTACATCTTAGATACCAATACCAATCAAATCAGAAAAGTACTTTCTAAAATTACCTTATTAGCAACGGGTGGTGTGGGGCAAGTGTATCGCACAACCACTAATCCAAAAATTGCTACCGGCGATGGTATAGCTATGTTGTATCGTGCGAAAGGCCGTGTTGAGAATATGGAATTTATTCAGTTTCACCCTACTGCTCTGTTTCGTCCCGGAGAAACACCTTCGTTTTTAATAACCGAAGCTGTGCGTGGTAAAGGTGGAATTTTACGCAACAAAAAAGGCGAAGCTTTTATGGAAAAATATGATTCCAGAAAAGAATTGGCTCCTCGTGATATAGTGGCTCGTGCCATCGATAATGAAATGAAAATTTATGGTGATCAATTTGTTTTGCTCGATTGTACGCAAATTGATATTGACGATTTTGTACAGCATTTTCCAAACATCTATGCCAAATGCAATTCGATAGGTATAGATGTTACTACGCAATATATACCGGTTGCCCCGGCAGCCCATTACAGTTGTGGTGGAATTAAAGTAAATGAATGGGCACAAACCAGCATTCGTAATTTATTTGCCGCCGGCGAATGCAGTAGTACCGGATTACACGGAGCTAATCGTTTAGCCTCCAACTCCCTTTTAGAAGCCATGGTTTATTCGCATCGGGCCTTTATGAAAACGGTTGAATTAATAAATCAAGTACCGGACTTACCGCAAATACCGGACTGGAATGCCGCAGGAACAGCCATGCCTAAAGAAATGATTCTGATTACCCAAAGCATTAAAGAAGTGCAAGGCACCATGAGCGATTATGTAGGTATCGTAAGAAGTAACACGCGTTTAGAACGTGCCCGTCGCCGAATTGATGTGTTGTGGGAAGAAACTGAAACGATGTATCATACCACTACCCTTTCACCTCAACTTTGCGAGTTGCGCAATTTAATTACGGTAGCTTATTTGATTATTAAAGGTGCTTCGTTCCGTAAAGAAAGCAGAGGCTTGCATTATACAACTGATTATCCGGAGAAATCTGCTGTTGTGCAAAATTTAGTGTGGTAGGTTAACTTGATTTATCCTTTGTATTCGCCAAAAACTTTACGCAACACATCGGCTATTTCTCCTAAGGTGCAATAGGCTTCAACACAGCGAATTACAACGGGCATAAGATTTTCGTTGCTTAACGCTGTTTGTTCCAATTCGGTTAAAAGTTGCGTCACTGCATTCGCATCTCGATTCGCACGCAAGTCCTGCAGTTTTTTCATCTGCAATTGTTGTATGGACTCGTCAATTTTCATGTGCGCAGTAAACGGTGGTTCTTGCACTTGAAATTTATTTACCCCCACAATAATTTTATCGCCGGTTTCAATCGCTTTTTGATAAGTATAGGCACTACGGGCTATTTCGTTTTGAATAAAGCCTTGTTCAATGGCAACCACTGAACCACCCA
>JAHEYX010000188.1 GCA_023251415.1 Chitinophagales bacterium | reverse complement strand
CAGATACGGCATTGGATGCCAGTAAATTATATGGAAAGAACCTGGTTAATTTCTTAAAATTAATCATTGATGCAAATGGAGCCATTGCGTTAAACTGGGAAGATGATTTGGTGAAAGGTACTTGCATTACCCATAATGGAGCTATTGTGCATGAACGTGTTAAAGAATTGGCTAACTAATTTAAAACAATTTATTTTAATATATTTTACTATGGATTTTATTACAACGTTATTTTCACAAGACATCAATGTAAGAATGCTTTACATTTTGTTGTTGTCCATTTTTGTTGGAATTGAAGTAATTGAAAAAGTTCCGACCATTTTGCATACTCCATTAATGAGTGGTGCAAATGCCATACACGGTGTAGTTATCATCGGCTCTATTATCGTTATGGGGAAAGCGGAGGAAGGTGACTTATTGGTTCAAATACTGGGATTCTTAGCCGTTGTTTACGCCCTTTTAAATTGCTGTTACCTGATTGGAAGTTTGGGATTCATTATTGGTTTAAAAATGTTGTCTAAACCGGAATCCGCTCGCAAAGGCAACTTGGTTGCAGCATTTGGTATGGCTATTGCCATTTTCGGAACTTTGTTTTTATACGAATACGATTATACAAACCCAAGTACGCATGAAGGAGGAAAGCACCTTGGTAATTTGCCTTGGATTTTTGGCGGAATGTTGATTGGTTCTATTTTAGGAACCTTCTCTGCCAAAAAAGTACAAATGACTGCTATGCCGCAAATGGTTTCCATTTTTAACGGTATGGGTGGCTTGTGCGCTGCATTAATCGGAATAATCGAATTTCGCCACGTACTTTTGCATACCGAAGCCACTGTATCCTTGTTAAATGGCAACACTATTACCATCATACTTGGATTAATTATCGGTGCTGTTTCCTTTGCCGGTTCTATTATTGCCTTTTTAAAATTGAATGGAAATTTAGGTGATTATAGCTTTAAAGGACAAACCTATTTTAACTTATTCTTCTTACTTGCCGTATTTGCTGTAGCCGGAATGATGCTAACCGGAAATCCCGATTCAGCCAAAATGATGTTGTATGTTGTATTTGCTATGGCTTGTATTTATGGAATTTCTTTCGTGCTTCCGATTGGAGGAGCTGATATGCCGGTGGTAATATCCTTATTGAATTCATTTACCGGTGTGGCCGCAGCTTTTGGCGGATTTTTATACAATAACCAAGTGATGTTAACCGGCGGTATTTTAGTTGGGGCAGCAGGTACCTTATTGACCGTGCTCATGTGTAAAGCTATGAATCGTTCTTTATTAAATGTAATTATAGGTTCATTTGGTGGTGGTAATACCGCCAATGCAATAACCGGTGAAAATGGAGGAACGATTAAAGAAATTTCAGCTGGTGATGTTGCAATCAATATGAGCTATGCACAAAAAGTGATAATTGTTCCGGGTTATGGTTTAGCCGTAGCTCAAGCACAACATATCTGTCATGAACTAGAAAAACAACTTATCGAAAAAGGAGTTGATGTTAAGTATGCCATTCATCCGGTTGCAGGACGTATGCCAGGTCATATGAACGTATTATTAGCAGAAGCCGATGTTAGTTATGATAAATTATTAGAAATGGATGCTGCAAATGATGAATTTAGCACTACTGACGTGGTATTGATTTTAGGAGCTAATGATGTAGTAAATCCGGCTGCCAAAACCAATCCATCCTCCCCTATTTTTGGTATGCCCATTTTGGAAGTAGAAAAAGCCAAAACCGTAATTGTGAATAAACGAAGTATGAATAAAGGATATGCCGGTATTGACAATGAGTTATTTTATGGTAACAAAACGCGTATGCTATTCGGTGATGCCAAGAAAATGTTACAAGAATTGGTAAATGAAGTAAAAGCGAATTAATCGTTTAAAAGTTGTACAGCAGCGTATTAGCCTATAAATAAACGGTATTAACACTTTTTTTGATTCAATTCCGTTAATCAAGCTTAACTTTACGTTCAGTTGTAAACTATGAAATATTTTCTTTTCAGCATTTTAGTTGTATTCAGCTTGATGTGCAAGGCTCAAGTAGTTGAAAAACGCTTGGTGCAATTTAGTGGACTAGTTTTGAGTTCGGATAGTTTACAAGCTTTGCCTTTTGCGGTTATTTATGATAAAAACATTGGCAAAGGCTGTTATTCCAATTACACCGGCTTCTTCTCGTTTGTAGCTTCTGAAGGCGATTCAATTTACTTTAGTTATGTTGGGTTTAAACGCAAGCTTTTTGTTGTACCACGAAACCTTACTGAAGAGAAATATTCCATTGTTCAATTACTTACGGCCGACACGTTAAATTTGGCTGCAACAATTATTCGACCTTGGCCTAAACCGGAAGAATTTAAACAAGCATTTTTGGATTTAAAGGTGCAGGATGACGATTTAGATCGTGCTAAAAAGAACCTGCAAAAAATGGAATCCGCAGATTTGCGAATTAATTTGCCGCCGGACGGTCAAGAAGCATCCAATTATTTTTTACGTAAAAATACCAGCAGTTATTATTATCGCGGGCAAACACCTCCGCAAAACATATTTAATCCGCTGGCCTGGGCTGAATTTATTGAGGCCTGGAAACGTGGCGATTTTAAATCAAAGTAATTTTGTAGTACATTTGTTTTTTCCGCACTACTAAAATTACGCATACATGAATCGTTTATTGCTCGCTTGTATTATTACCATTTCATTTCAGCCGCTTTTTGCACAATCCCTGTTGTTGACCCAATTAAAACAACATATTACTTATTTAGCTGCAGATGAATTAGAAGGACGTCAAACCGGCAGTAAAGGCGAACGTTTAGCTTATGAATACATTTCAAAATACTATCAGCAGTTGGGACTAAAACCTGTTGGCGACAACGGCACCTATATTCAAGCCTTTCCATTCACCATAAAGGCTAACCCGCACGATACCATTGTTGTCATAAAAGATACCAGTGCAAAAACGGCTCATAATATTGCTGCTTACTTGGATAATGGTGCAGCCACAACCGTTGTTATTGGAGCACATTATGATCACTTAGGCTATGCCGAATATGGTAACTCGTTGTATGCCGGAACAGAACACCTCATCCATAATGGTGCCGATGATAATGCCAGTGGCACGGCTGCAGTACTTGAACTGGCGCGAATCTTAAAATCCAGTACCGCTAAAAAAAACAACTATTTATTTGTAAATTTTAGTGGCGAAGAATTAGGTTTATATGGCTCTAAGTACTTTGTTGAACATTTACCCATTGGAATAGCACCCATAAATTACATGTTAAATTTAGATATGGTTGGACGATTGCGCAATGATGGTGGCTTAGCTTTGGGTGGTGTTGGCACCTCACCGTCATTTACAAGTTTATTGAATCATTTAGCCAGTGATAGTTTTGCGGTTAAAAAAACGGAATCAGGGGTTGGACCAAGTGATCATACTTCGTTCTATTTAAAAAACTATCCGGTGCTTTTTTTCTTTACCGGAACACATTCTGATTATCATAAACCAAGTGATGATGTGGAGAAGATTAACTTCCAAGGTGAGGCTAATGTAATTAACTATTTAGTTACGATTGTAGATAGTTTGGATAACAAGGGTAAATTAGTTTTTACGAAAACTAAAAATGAAGACAATAAGGAAACTCCAAAATTTAAAGTCACTTTAGGAATAATGCCTGACTATGTATACAACGGAACCGGAATCAAAATAGATGGCGTGAGTGATGGTAAGCCAGCCGCTAAAGCCGGTATGCAAACCGGTGATGTAATTATCGCCTTAGGCAAAATGAAAGTTACAGACATGCAATCCTATATGACAGCCTTGGCTGCCCATAAAAAAGGCGATAGTGTAAAGGCCAAAGTAATGCGTGATGGTAAAGTCAAAAAATTAAACGTAACGTTTTAATAATTAGCCTTATTCTGCCCAAGAAGCTATCGTATCATAGCTTTTTTGAATGGTATTTTCCAATTCCATAGCTATACGACGTGCATGCGATTTCTTATCCTCCACTTCCGATTTGGTAATGTAGTTTAATACTTGATGAACTTGTTCTCGTTTATTGGGTTGATCTTCAATTAACCAACCGGCTTCTTTCAGCAATACCCAATTATCCGATTCTTTATTACCGCAAAATAATAAGGCTGCACCAGCGCAGATGCTGCTTACCGCTTTACTTGGCACTGCGATGTGCGTCCAACTATTGACCAATGAAGCCAAATGAATATCAATATGGTGCAGCTGTTTACGCGGCACTGTTTTAACGATAATAATTCCGTGTTTATTAGCAGCATAAGCACGCATTTGATCGGCTTTTGTGCCATAGAGCGCAAGCACTAAATTAAATTTATTGGGATCAATCGCGTCAATTACGGACATTAAAAATTCTTCCGAATGTGCTTGACTTATGTTACCACAATAACCTAAGTAGATTTTATTCGAATCAGTTTTCCAATCCGGTAAGGTATCGTCAACTTGTTTATCAATAAAGACACCACAAGGCAAAATCACATTTGAAATTGGCAGTCGGTATTTTTGTTGGGCGTAAATTGCTTGTTGTGGCCCTAAAGCAATGATATGATTGGGTGCAAACTCATACGTTTTCTTTATGCACCAATTATAAAACCACCCTTTCTCATTCATTTGATTGGATGCGGCAAATCCTTCCGGAAAGAAGTCCATGGCCCACAATATCCAAGTTGCTTTCTTTTTACGAAGTAATATTGAAGCCCACATCGGAAGAAGCGGTGGGCTGGTCATACATATTATTGGACCGTGATTAAGTTGAATGGCTTTACGCATCAACATATATCCATCATAAAAACTGCTAAGATGACGCCAACCGGCTTTATTACCGGAGTATATTGTTTTAATCGGAAAAACTTTCCCAACCGCTGCTTTAATACCTCCCCCGCCTTCATACGCACGATCCACATGCACAACGGCAACATCAACTTGATGCTTTTCAATTAAATATTTAGCTAAGTCTCTGGCATTTTCGCCGGTAATATTAATATTTGGAGGATAATGTCGATTAACTATCGTTATCTTTTTCAAACCACAAAATTTTAAATTTTAGCAACTCTTTTTAGGAAATACGGTAGCAATACTGCTTCTACCCCTTCTCGAATATCTACTTCAACCAAGTCGATTTTATATTGACCACATTTATCTTTTAATTTGGCTTTGTATGCTTTCATTTGCTCGATATAATGGGTTTTTACTTCATTGGCGTGTAACTTTAACTTTTCGCCTGTTTCCAAATCGACAAACATGTAGGGTCGGTTTTCGAAATCGAAATCCAATTCCGTTTGTTTGTCAACTAAATCAAACAATATCACCTCATGATTATTGTGTTTAAGATGTTGCAGCGCCCCGAATAAATTTTCTTCATCACCGGCAGCAGAGTCCAACATATCACTAAAAATAACCACCATACTTCTTTTATGTATAGCTTCGGCTACCTCATGTAAGGCCGCTTTTACAGCAGATCCTTTTCCGGAACTTTGTGATTCATAACACTTTTCCAATTCATTGGTAATTAATTTATGTTGTACACCTGTACTTCTGGCATCAAGGTGATAATGAACTTGTTCGTTAAACAAACTTAATCCAACTGCATCGCGTTGCTTTTTTAAAATATATTGGAAGCAAGCTGCACCCATGCAAGCAAATTGTAGTTTAGAAAACTTGGTTTCATTGCTCAGTTTGGGATAATACATTGATCCGGAGGTATCAATAATCAGTTGGCAACGCAAGTTGGTTTCTTCTTCAAATTTCTTAACGAATAATTTATCGGTACGTCCAAATACTTTCCAATCTATATTTTTAATGGCTTCACCGGAATTGTACAAACGGTGCTCGGCAAATTCTACACTAAACCCATGAAAAGGGCTTTTGTGCAAGCCAATAATAAAGCCTTCAACAACCTGCTTTGCTAAAAGCTCGAGGTGATCTAATTGATGAAAAGGTGTTTGAATTGGCATGATATGTTTGGATTATAAATCAGCTCCATTAAGCTCGTTAATTATTGTATTGTACATTTTTTCAAGCTTTTCAGGCTTTGCTGCATAATAAGACAGCGATTGTTTAAATTGGGCAGTAGTGATATGATGAATAGCAAACACTTGTTTATAGTAAAGTCGATACGTTTTTGTTAAACTGTCACCGGCTAATCGTTGATGCAAGACAGCCGCTTCAGCCAAATGCAAATCCTTTAAAACACTAACCATATCCTTTTCCGCAATCAAATCCTTTGGTGCAGGAGCTGATTTTGGTGGCGTGTTACATGCCCCAAATCCAAGAACAAGGCTAATTATGGCAAGTACAATAAATTTCATCAGGTGAAATTAAAGTTATTTTCAAAAAATCAGATACGTTTAAAAAAG
>JAHEYX010000187.1:3298-6439 GCA_023251415.1 Chitinophagales bacterium | reverse complement strand
CTTACCGTTATTTTAAAAGCACTGCAAATACCGAATGCTGTGCAAAAGGGCTTAGCTTTGTTGCACGATAACTTATGGAAGTAACGATAGCTGCTTTCAATCAACTTTGCTATCCACTTAACCATGACAAAATTTCAAACCATTCGGTGTTACAGTGCAGTTATAGCCGTCAGCGGATTACTTTATTTACTATACCATCCCCAACCCAGTCTCGAAAACCGTATCAAATGGAGCCTCTTATTGCTTATTGGTGTTTGGTTTGCCGCCCTTACAGCCGTAAAAATCAAAAACATACAAGTACGTTTCAAGTACCACGAACTACATGCCCTAAGTTTAGCCGTATTGGCCGTGTTTGTATGTTTTACCGATTATACTTATGTAACTATACCTCAAGCATTATTGGTTTTCTGTTGCAGTTTTGCAGGTATCGAAATCCTTTTTAATTACTGGCTGTTTCATTTGCACTTACCCCTTAATGGCAAGGTACTTATCATTCGAGGTATTGCCGCTGCACTAGTTTTAGTGCTCTCCATTTTATTACTCACGCTACCCATGTTAAGCAGCAATACCGTTAATACCGGCGCTGCTAGTGTACTTATCGTATTAAGTTTATTTCCGCTGCTCTACATTCCATTGCTCAAAAAACTCGAACGCCCCATGAACCCTATTCTACTCTAACATTAAAAATTTGAATTGCATACAATTGCATTTTTTTATATATTTGAAAGCTAAATCTCCTACTTATGAAAAAACTACTCCCCTTATTTATATTACTTATTAGTACTTTTCAATTACAAGCTCAAAATTGGCAAGCAACACATCTTACAAATGTGACCTATTTAGCTAATATGGCTATGGAGGTACATCAAAACAAATTATACGCAACCATATTCAACGGCTTCACCGGAGGCTTGTTTCGCTTACGTGCCAGCCAAACAGCTTGGGACACCCTCTCAACGGGCAGCATTATCGTACCGCGTTTTTTGGCCAGTAGCGGTCGTCGTTTATATTTAAGCTCCGTAGAATCAGGTGTTGCCAGTAATATCTATTACAGTACCGATGCCGGTGCAACTTATATAATTGATACTATAGGCTTACCACAAACATTTGGTTATACTTCCTTGTGTTATGGACTGAGATCATTTAAAAGTAAAATCATTGCTAATCTTGGATCGGCGGGTTATTGGATAAAAGATACGGCTGCAGTAAGTTGGCAATCGATGGCCGTTGTTACTGCATTAAATGGAGGTATCGATCCTTTGGTTGAATTGCACGATACGATGTTTGCATACGACAACAGTGGAACCAACACCTTTTATATTTCGGGTGATTATGGTGCCAATTGGAGTACCCGTGTTACAGGTTTGCCCGTTGATTACGGCACCAGTCTCTTAGCTACCGATGAAATTTCTGATCGCATTTACTCTTTCGGTTCTTGGAATAACCATTCGCAGTACGGTGTATTTTATTCGAATGACCATGGCCGCAGTTGGATGAATTATGTCGCTGCTTCAAACATGCTGGGCACCAATGCCAACAACACTCAACAATTAGTAAAAGCAATGTATGGCAACGGCAACACGTTCTACATGGCTTTAGAAAACGATAAAAACAATTCAGCCCCCGATATCATAGGAACCACAAGCGGTTTAGCCAATTTAGCCTACGATACACTGGGCTTACCTCTTAATGGTGCTTCAGGCTTGTATGGCAGCAAGTTTGTCTCGTTTAACAATCAAGTAGCCCTGCAATTGGTTACTACCGATATTTATTTAAAAGGAACTGCAACAATTGGTATGAATCAAGTTTCACCGAAAGTGCTTAGCATCATGCCTAACCCCTGTAGCGATGAAATTCACATTAACGCTCCATCTGTAACTATTACCAAAGTGCAAGTATATGATATGCTCGGGCAATTGGTTTTGGAACAAGCCAACTCCGCTACGGTATCGGTGAAAGCCTTGCCAAACGGCGCTTATTTGGTAAAATGTTATGCCGCTAATCAATTGATGGCAACCGAAAAAATAATAAAAAAGTAAGCCAACATACAACGCTTTAGTTTTAAAAGGCATCTAATTAATTAAACAGTTTGTAGTAATTAACAAGTAGCGTGCAATAATGCATCGGGGCGAACCAACATTTTTTCAAACCGTAACGTATATTCACACTTCCAATCTTCAAACGTTTAATGCTGTTCAATGAATCTAACTTTTTTGTCCTACTTATTTCGTAAAAATAATTTAATAGCCTTAATAGGTTGCTTATATGGAATAGTAGTAATAGCCAGCTGCACTTCCTCGGCCCAAGAAAACAAAAGCTTAGACGGTGCATTTACTTTGGTAACCGAAAAAGATACCGCTTTCTCATTTCAACAAATTTTAGATCCGAATTTAGCCGACGGCTTCGTGGCACCCATCGTTCAAATGAATAATGTGCGTTTAATTTCATTTTTAGATTCGAACGCACATGCCCTTTCTACCGGCTTATTTTTAAAAAAAGAGCAAGCAGGAAGCAATGCTACCCTTACTTTACAAGCAATGGCGAATGGTATCATCTGCAACTTGCAAAATGATGTTGCTACTGCTACATGCACCATAGCCATACGTCATGCTTACATTGATAACGCAACCATGCACTATTGTTACAGTGTGTATGCTGGTATCAAAACCGGATCATTTAAATTAGGTGATAAAGTGCATAAAGGGCAAGTACTTTGCAAACAATTGCTCGATCAAGGAAGTATTGGAATCGAATTACGCAATGCCAATATGCAACAACTGGCATTAAGTTTTAAACCAACTGCTAAACAAAATATCCCTGTTTGGATACGTCAGCATTATTACAATCCCAACACCTTTGCAGCCGCCAATGCTGTTTTAGAAGTACCGGCAAAAGCCAAGCAGATCGTGTTGGTTATTAAAAAACGTTATCAAATGCAATTGGTGGAAAATGGTGAAGTCAAGAAAACGTATGAAATTGGTTTAAGCCAAGAGCCCATCGGTCCTAAAGTGATACAAGGTGATTTGCGTATGCCCGAAGGAGCTTATTATTTGCTCGAAAAAAAGCGCGGTCCCTTCTTCGGCGACTATGCATCGTACTTAGGTCCGTGTACCATTCACATCAGCTATCCCAATACGCACG
>JAHEYX010000187.1:0-3288 GCA_023251415.1 Chitinophagales bacterium | reverse complement strand
AAAGCAGCCAATGATCAAAAAATAGCTCCACCACAAGACACGCCCCTTGGTGGTTTAATAGTAATTCATGGGTGGAAAGGCGAATGGGTAGGCAACGGTGCACAAAACATGACTTGGGGTTGTATCAGCATGCACAACGCCGAATTAGAAAAGATATATCCCCAATTGCACTACCAAACACCAATTCTGATTTTCCCATAAATAAGTGGAACAAAATATAGAAAATGGTATATTTACTTTTTTAATCCATTAAATTACCAAATTCTTAGTCATGAAAACACCCCTCTTCGTTTTCGTTTTATGTGTATTTTATTTAAGCAGTACAGCACAAACTGCTATGCTTGTTAATCGTAATCAACCCATTTCATTACCGATAAAAGCGCAAACCAATTTAGCTGTAAACAATATTCCGCCGCGCTTTCAATGGAATCAAAACAACGGGTATTGTGGCGAAGTTTCGCTCATCAGTGCCGGAATGTACTATGGACAATACCTTTCTCAATTCGATGCCAGATCATGCGGTACATTACTTTCTCACAAACCAAATGCATCACAATTAAAAGCGGTTCAAGATACGCAACTACTATTAGGTGGTAATGCCAATAGAGCTGCACACAATATGCGATTACGCTATGAACAACACCAAAGTATCAATAGTCAGGAGTTTTTGACTTGGGTGAAAACCATGGTTAAAAAAGGTTATCCGGTAATTATTGGTGTTTTGAATAATTGTAATGCATTGGGGGAAGGCAGCAGTCCCATATATGGTGATAGCTGTTATGATCACATTGTGCCGGTTGTTGGATTTAGCAATACCAATGTTTCCTACACCCCAACCGATGAAATTATCATTAGCGATAATGGTATTTTTACCGGAACAAATAATACCGTACCAACGCCCGAAGTTCAGTATTTCTTTAACTATACTATGAAGAACTTTGTCACCAACCGTGTGGCCATTAATACTTCGGCTACACAAATCTATGGGCTGTTGGATTTACCCAAACACCAATCGCGCAAAGCCAATACTACCTATTACAATTACGGCATTGCCATTTTAGGTATTGAAGATTCGTTAAAAGAAACGTATCCGGTTCAATTGAGTACCGAATACAATTATGAAGTGCCAAGCATCGACAATCTGACCAATAATCGCCCTTCCGCGCTGAAGATGAAAATGAAAATTACGGTTTCTAATTTAACTCCGGGACAAACCTATCTTCTAATCAGATACAAAGATTGGAGCGATGTGCCGAATTGTAATTTTGCGAAATCTGATACTACCATTGCAAAACAAGAAAGCTTTGTTGCAAAATCAACCAGTGAAGAATTTAGTAGAGATTTTAAAACCAACGAGCAAATAATTTACCGCGTTGTGAAGAAACAATAAACCAATGAAGATTTATAATTTGGCCGAATTGTATGAGTCCTTACCTGAAAACGAACGCCTGATTGTAGATGTATTGCGACATTTCATAAAGGATCATTTACCGCACTATTGCAAAGAAAAAATCTCATACAATGTACCGTTCTTTTATGGCAACAAAAGCATCTGTTTGATATGGCCATCAGCAATTCCGCGTGGTGGAATTAAATCGGGGGTTTTGTTAGGCTTTTGGTATGGCAATCGTTTACCCGATGCAGGTGGATTTTTAACGCATGGTACCAACAAACAAATCTTCTACAAAATATATCAAACTGTAGAAGAATTAGAAGAAGAACCTTTACTGGCTATACTGCAAGAAGCCATAGCCTTAGATGAAAGCTTTGGCAAAAAAAGAAAAGCAAAAGGCAGTACATGAATTACTACACCAAACCTGTTATCTTAACCATCAAAAAAAAGAATACTTATGCTGGAATTTGCTGCCAATTTTATGATCGGAGTAGTAGCTTTAGAACATCTGTGTATATTATGGATGGAATGTTTGCTTGGGAAACAACCGGTAAACGCGTTTTTAAAAATGCACTGCCTGAAGAATTGTTTAAACCCACCAAAAAAATGGCCGCTAATCAAGGTTTGTACAATGGCTTCCTGGCCGCAGGTTTAATTTGGAGTTTCTTCATCAGTAATCCGGAATGGAAACATCATATTGCCCTTTTCTTTTTAGCCTGTGTAGTCATTGCCGGCGTGTATGGTGCCTTAACCGCCTCTAAACGTATACTAATCGTGCAAGCATTACCGGCAGCTATGGCATTGGTGCTGGTCTTGATGCTTTAATAAAGGCTTCTTCATGCAACCCTTTTTAGTCGTTTAACGTCAATTAGAATAGACCACTACACCTCTTATTTCCTTGCTTAAAATGCAACAGGTAATAAGGGGTATTGTCGTTTAACCTCAACTAAAAACATACCCATGAAAAAAACAACTACTTTCTTTTTCACTTTAAGTTTACTTCTCCTAACTAAACTGTCAAGCGCACAATGGATGCCTGTTTGCACGAGCGGAAACGGATTTGTCGATAACTTTGAAGTGTTCAATAATGAACTCTATGCTACCGGATTCTTTACCAATAGTTGTGGTGCAAATCACCATTATTTAGCCAAATGGAATGGTAGTACTTGGTCATCAGTTGGCAACGGTTTACCACAAGCCGGTCACCATTTGCAAAGCATAAACACCGATTTATTTGCAGTTACCTATCAACCGGCCATTGATTCCAATTGGGTGTACAAATTTGATGGAAGCAATTTTAACAAGTATGGTGAAGGTGTTTATTTATCGTATGCAGTAACCGGGTTTTCCCAAACAGCCAATCTGTATAACTGCATCGAATACAATTCGAAACTGGTAGTCTGCGGCGAATTTGATCGCGTTGGTACAAAACACATTTCCGGTATTATGCAATGGAACGGTACCGCTTGGGATTCATTAGGCGCCGGACTTTCCGGACATGTAACCGGCACCGACCTTATCATGTACCCTCATGATTTGTGTACTTATAACAGTGATTTAATTGTATGCGGTAATTTTAAGAATGCAGGTAATCAGCTCGTAAACGGCATTGCACGTTGGGATGGAACTCAATGGCATGCACTCGGAGCCGGATTTAACGGGGTAGTTTATGGCATTACAGTTTATAATGGCGAACTCTATGCAGGCGGTGATTTTACTGCTTCCGGCAGCACACCTTTAATGTATATTGCGAAATGGAACGGCACTGCTTGGGTTGATCCGGGCTTTCAATTGTATTATCGTTCTACTGCCAATTACAGCTTTATTCACACCCTTAAAGTGATCGATAACAAGTTGTTCATTAGCGGTGGTTTTGATCGTGTAGTAGTCGGAAC
>JAHEYX010000186.1 GCA_023251415.1 Chitinophagales bacterium | reverse complement strand
AATATACTTTATTGGCAATGCCTTGCATAGCTTCTTGGTAGATTTGCCCGCCACCAATTATAAAACATTCTTGCTCGCCCGCACCAGCACAGGCATTTACAGCATCCATAATAGAACGATAGGTATGTACGCCTTCTAATACTAATTCATTGCGACTAATAACTCGATTCTCCCGATTTGGCAAGGGTTTACCAATGGATTCATAAGTTTTTCGTCCCATTAAAATGGAATGCCCTGTCGTACGTTGTTTAAAGTATTTTAAATCGACCGGCAAATGCCACGGCAAGGTATTGTTGATACCAATGGCATTGTTTTCATCGGCAGCAACGATAATAGAAATCAACATAAGAAGGGGATTAAACGGCTACAGCAGCTTTAATATGTGGATGCGGATCGTAATCCACTATACTGATGTCGTCGTAGTTGAATTGGAAGATGTCTTTCACTTCCGGATTGAGTTTCAATTGCGGTAAGCGACGCGGATCACGTGTTAATTGCAATTTGGCTTGTTCGATGTGATTGGCATATAAATGCGCATCGCCTAAGGTATGAATAAAATCACCAACTTGCAGGTTACACACTTGAGCTATTAAATGCACCAATAAGGCATACGAAGCAATATTAAACGGGACACCTAAAAATACATCGGCACTGCGTTGATACAATTGGCAACTCAATTTACCATTGGCTACATAAAACTGAAACAAGCAATGACAAGGCGGTAATTTCATTTGGTCGATATCGGCTACATTCCACGCCGAAACAATCATTCTGCGACTATCCGGATTGGTCTTTAATTGCTGTATCACCTGCGAAATTTGGTCAATTACACGACCATCGGCACATTGCCAACTGCGCCATTGTTTACCATATACCGGACCTAAATCACCGGCTGCATCAGCCCATTCATCCCATATACTCACGCCGTTTTCTTTGAGGTAATGAATATTGGTATCACCTTGCAAAAACCAAATCAGCTCGTGAAAGATACTTTTAGTATGTAACTTTTTAGTGGTTAATAACGGAAAGCCTTCTTGTAAATTAAAACGCATTTGGTAACCAAACACACTGCGCGTGCCGGTTCCGGTACGATCTGACTTATCAGCTCCGGTATCCAAAATATGTTGTAATAAATCTAAATAAGCTTTCACGAGCTGTTGGGTATTTATTATCTTAAAATTGAACGACTGATTACGATACGATTTACTTCGCTGGTACCTTCGTAAATTTGAGTAATCTTAGCATCACGCATTAAACGTTCAACATGGTATTCTTTTACAAATCCGTAACCACCGTGTACTTGAACCGCTTCAACCGTAGTTTTCATGGCTGTTTCGCTGGCAAATACTTTAGCCATAGAACCGGATAAAGTATAATCCAAGTGGTTATCTTTTTCCCAAGCTGCTTTCAAGCATAATAAACGTGCAGCTTCAATTTCTGTAGCCATATCAGCCAATTTGAATTGAATAGCTTGGTGATTCGAAATTTCTTTACCGAAAGCTTTACGTTGTTTAGAATAAGCTAAAGCCAATTCATAAGCACCACTGGCAATTCCTAAAGCTTGAGAGGCAATACCAATACGACCACCGGCTAAGGTTTTCATGGCGAATTTGAATCCGAAACCATCTTCACCAATGCGGTTTTCTTTTGGAACAATCACATCATTAAACATGATAGAATGCGTATCGGAACCACGAATACCTAATTTATTTTCTTTAGCACCTACTACAACCCCTTTGGTATCTTTTTCAACGATGAAGGCATTAATACCGTGGTGACCTTTAGCCACATCGGTTTGGGCAATTACCAAATAAACCGAGCACGAATTACCATTGGTAATCCAGTTTTTAGTACCGTTAATTACATAATGATCGCCTTTATCGATAGCGGTTGTGCGTTGAGAAGTAGCATCAGAACCTGCTTCCGGTTCGCTCAAGCAAAAAGCACCAATCCATTCACCGGTAGCTAATTTAGTCAAATACTTTTGTTTTTGTTCTTCAGTACCATACGTTTCCAAGCCCCAACAAACCAAAGAGTTGTTTACGCTCATGCAAACCGATACAGAAGCATCCACTTTCGAAATTTCTTCCATAGCCAACACGTAAGACACGGTATCTAAACCCGAACCGCCGTATTTAGGATCGACCATCATACCTAAAAATCCGAGTTCGCCTAATTTTTTTATTTGTTCGGCAGGGAATTTTTGATGTTCATCACGTTCAATAACACCCGGAAGGCATTCATTTTGAGCAAAATCGCGAGCCGCTTGTTTTACGGCCAATTGTTCTTCAGTAAATTGAAAATTCATATTAATAACAATGATTTTGAAGCAGTTGCATTGGAATGACAAACTGTTTCGGTTAAACAATCGAAGGAGCGCAAATATGCTAAAAAAAAATGGTATGCGGAAACGAGGGTTCGAAAATACTTATCTACACTTCGAATCAGCTCATTTGTTGGATTAAACTGGTGGTTGAAAAGCTTGCTAATAGCTGTGGAATTAAGTGCATTTTAATCGATGGGAGGTTACGAACTAACTTTTGAAATTTCAGTGAAATGACAAGAAAAGTAATATTATATTGCTTTTTCTTGATTTTGAATTTAGTGTTGTATTAATAATTTATTTACTATAACTTCGCTATATGTTTGTAATTTAAAGATGTACATTCCATTAGGCCAATTAGAAACATCAATTTCTTTAGGCGGTTGTCCAGAATATATTTCATGACCCATTTCATTTATGATTATTATATTATTCGTCATTAAGGGAGGGGCTTTAAAATAAACGAAGTTTGAAATTGGATTTGGATAGATGAAATTTGAACCAATTTCTAGATTGTCTAACTTGTTTACTTGATTTTCTGCAATTTCACAACTAACTGAATCAATGGATATGCAAATATCATCGATGTAAAAATATGTTTCACAATCATGAAAACCTCCTTCTAATAATGTCCAAAGTAAGGTGGTGTCAATTGAACTGTTGTCAAATAAATTACCAACATATAAATACCTATAATTAGAGTCTGCAAAGAATGAACCTTTAATGGTTGTCCAATTTATTGAATCGGCAATTTTATTTATTGCAAAAACTTTAGAATTGTTTAAATAAACGTTACTGTAAAAGTGAGGTGTATTGCTAAAAAACAAACCGATTTTATTCGTAGCACAATTAAACTTGTCAGCGCGGGATACTTTCATGCTTGCATAATATTTATTCCCAATATGCAATGAATCAGATAATTTAACTCTCCAAATTTCTCTAAAATATGGATACAATCGTTCATAGCTCATTAACCCGGCATAAGATACGCCAGAGTTAGGATATTGATATCCAAAAATATTGGTTGGAGCATTCATTAAACCGGAACAAAAAGCATCAGGCGATTCTCCTGCAACCTCCCAGTTTTGAAACCCTGTAAAATTAGGATTGTATAACTCAAAACTCGGATTCGGGACTAAATTCTGTCCAAAGCAATAATTCACACTAATAATTAATAAAAGGATTAATAAATAACGCATGTGGCTGTTGTTTGGCGTAAACCAAAATTAAGTAAAAAAATAAAAGCATTTACAATTTGTTCCAGCCAAATTAGGAATTTGTAATACGATATGTTAAAAGAAAGTACAGCCGTAGTCAGTGTTTGTTCACCGACTGCTTCAAGTAACGCTACTTTAGGACAGCGTTTTCAAAACTGAATTTGCTTTAACTACAACAATTCACGTGTTATAATATTATTCTTACTTTCTTTGTCTTAATACAAAGAAAGTAAGCAAAGAAAAATCAAGGCTGTAGAATTATTTCGATTAATCTACACTTTCGCTTTAGGCAAAAGAAACAAGGCAGATGACCTGTATTCCCCAAACCGAGTTTGGAAGCTGCTGGTGTTTCTTTTCGCTTGAGGCTCGCCCATAAAGCCGAAAGCGTGATTAATTTACGAAATAATTCTAAGGCCAACATTTGCTTCCATGAAACATTTTTAATTCGTATCCATTTCTAGAACAGCGTCCTTTACAGCTGCAATCCTTGTTTGTTCACCGACTGCTTAAACTATGAATCAGGTAAGCAGTATCAGTAAGTTCGGTAACTACACTATAAACTAAGTTTCATTTACTGCTTAAAAAACTTTATATATTATTGTTCGAATCAACTCATTTGTTGGATTAAACTGGTGGTTGAAAAGCCTTCTACCAAAGGAATCACTACTACTTCTCCGCCATTGGCTTTCACGATATCGGCACCAACTAAGGTGGCTTCAGAATAGTCGCCTCCTTTAACCAAAATCTCCGGTTTAATGAGTTGAATTAATTCGAAGGGGGTATCTTCTTCAAAAATAACTACCGCATCCACTGCTTGTAGCGCTGCTAATTGTAAAGCACGCGATTGTTGGTTTTTTATTGGTCGCTTTTCGCCCTTCAAGCGTTTAACGGATGCATCGCTGTTTAAGCCTACAATGAGCTTACCACCTAGGTCTTTAGCTTTCAACAATAATTCAAGATGCCCATCGTGTAACAAGTCGAAACAGCCGTTGGTAAAAATTACTTTATTGTTTTTGAAGCGCCACAAAAAAGTAAGTTTATCTAATTGTTCTTGAGCAACTATTTTAGCAGCAACAGCTTTTTCGAATGATGGATGTTCAGGATGCATGATATAGTAATTGAATAGGTAAAGATGCTAAAAATCCTGAAATGAAAAAAGAAAAAAGCAGGGGAGAGTTGTATGCCAATGTTTGGAACTCCATTCATCATGATGCTGACTTCTCTTTTTCCAACAATCTTTTACTGCTTAATTTTTACTACCGGTATGTTATAGGTGTTATCTTTTTTATGTATTAGCTCATTAATAAACCGCAAATAGACGTGATAGACTTAAGAATCTGTGCTTATTTTCTTCTCATTCTCACTCCCTCCATATCGGCGGGCAGGCATTCTCGCTCTGCTTTCTGGCGGGCCCTCCAATCTTTTATTTTTTATGTTAAGGTTGATAGGCTGGCCCTCCAATCTTTTATTTTTAATGTTATGGTTGGCGGGCAGGCAGGCTTACATCCCGAGCCATTCGGGATTCTCACTCTGTTTTTATGCCGTGGTTCGTGTCTCCACGAAGCTCATTACAGCCCAAGTCGGTGTTTGCTCTCCGACAGTTTAATCTATCAAATAGCAAAAACCGTCCATATAATTGAGGCACTCGAAGCCAAAAAAGTTGTTTTACAGCATGTTTTTCATTCAATGCCGCATGTTTGCCTTTCAATGCTGCAAGTTCACCTTTCAATGGGGTATGTTTGTTTTTCAGCACCGCACATCCATCATTCGGAATGGTATAACACACATTCGGAACGGTATAACACGCATGTTTTGCCGCAAAACCATCATGTTCTAACACATAACACGCATGTTCTGCCGCATAACCATCATGTTCTAGCACATAACACGCATGTTCTGCCGCATAACCATCATGTTCTAGTATATAACACGCATGTTCTGCCGCATAACCATCATGTTCTAACATATGATCGCCATGTTCTACCGCATAACCATCATGTTCTTGGATAAGATCCTCATGTTCTGTGATAAGATCGTCATGTTCTTGGATAAGATCCTCATGTTCTAGGATAAGATTGCCATGTTCTTCGATAAGATTGTCATGTTCTTGGATAAGATCCTCATGTTCTAGGATAAGATTGCCATGTTCTTCGATAAGATTGTCATGTTCTTGGATAAGAACGTCATGTTCTTGGATAAGATCCTCATGTTCTAGGATAAGATTGCCATGTTCTTCGATAAGATTGTCATGTTCTTGGATAAGATCATCATGTTCTGTAATAAGATTATCATGTTCCGCGATAAGATCATCATGTTCTTCGATGAGATCCTCATGTTCTAGGATAAGATCGCCATGTTCTTCGATAAGATTGTCATGTTCTTCGATATGATCAATATGTTCTTCTTACTTTTCTCTTTGTAATGCCATAAATCAACATCACCCGAAGTTTCTCAGGTAAGTTTTTACAAATAAGCAGGTGCTCAATATCTTAAATTAGGATTTACACAAAACAACAAATGACAACTAGCTCGTATTAACGCCAATTTGCTTAATAAACACGCCCGTCTTTTGAGGCGGCAATCTTTTCGCCTTTTTTACTCAAGGCTTCACAATACGCTATTAACACATCGCGAATCAGACGATTGCTGTTTTCGCGGGGTACTTTGGTGAGCATTGCACAATTATCACCCCCATTGGCTATATAATCATTGGTCAATAAACGATAAGTCTTGGCCGGATTTATCGCCTCGCCTTTAATAAAAACATTTACAGCTTTATCGTTCTCCAGTTGCATTTGCAAACCTGCTACCGGCCATCCTTTTTTTACTGCCGTCAAATTCAACAGCTCTTGCAGTTTATTGCCCGGTATATAAAGCACTACTATTAAATTGTCAAAAGGCATCAATTCAAATAACTTTCC
>JAHEYX010000185.1:1014-6481 GCA_023251415.1 Chitinophagales bacterium | reverse complement strand
TGGTTAAAAAGAAATTGAATATTGTAACTCCAGCTCCTACTCCAGCACCTGCTCCTAAGCCGAATGCACCAATGTCACCAATTCCTCAAGCTCCTACAAAAAACTAATTGTTTATACTATTCTAAAAGCCGTTACACTCGTAACGGCTTTTTTTATGCCGTAAATAATTCCAATGCTGTTTCGACTAAATAGCGTATTTTTACCCCCTAAATAATTCTAATGAAAAACTTATCACTTCTATTGACTAGCATACTGGCCTTGGCTGTTGCAGTACTTTTTTATTTACATTTCGCTTCTAAAAACACCGGTGGCAGTGCCGCTAAATCCGACAATAGCAATGAGCAAATTGTATATGTAAACACGGATACGCTTCTAGAACACTACGAGTTCTTCAAAAAGGCAAAAACGGAACTTCAAAAACGTGGCGACGAAATTGAAAGCGAATTAGCCGGTGCTTCTGAATCCATTCAAAATGAATATGCCAGTGCACAAAACCGGATCAACAGTATGTCGGCAACCGAAGCTAAAACTACGCAAGACCGTTTAGAACGCAAGCAACAAGCTTTGCTGCAACGCAAAGAACAATTGAATGATGATTACAATATGCAAATGAAGAAAATGAATGATGAGCTTACCGCCAAAATTCATGACTTCTTAAAAGAATACAGTAAAGATAAAGGATATAAGTTTATTTTAGGTTATACCAAATCCGGTGAAATCCTTTATGCTAAAGATGCTTTAGATATTACACAGGAAGTACTGAAAGGCATGAATGAAGCCTACAAAAAAGAAAAAGGCAATTAAACGAGTTATTAAATCCTAAATGTAAGTAAAATGTCAGTTGAAGTATTTGTTGTGGACGCAGTTCGAACTGCGGTTGGTAAATATGGTGGCGCCTTAAGTCAAACACGTCCGGATGATTTAGCTGCTGAGGTATTGAAGGCCTTGGTTAAACGCAATTCGAATGTTGATTTTAATTTAGTGGAAGAAGTAGTCCTTGGTGCTGCAAACCAAGCGGGTGAAGATAATCGTGATGTGGCACGTATGGCATTATTGCTAGCCGGCTTGCCGATTCATATCGGTGGAGTTACGGTAAATCGGCTTTGCGCAAGCGGCCTTCAAGCCATAATGGATAGCTTTAGGGCTATACGAAATGGCGATGGGGCTATGTATATTGCCGGTGGTACCGAAAGTATGACACGGGCTCCATTTGTTATGGCTAAAGCAGAATCAGCCTATAGCAGAACTCCTGAAATTTATGATACAACAATTGGATGGCGTTTTACCAATAAAAAATTAGCTGCTTTGTATCACCCGTATAGTATGGGAGAAACCGCTGAAAATGTAGCTAAACAATGGAACATATCTCGTGAAGAACAAGATCAATTTGCAGTCTTGTCGCAACAAAAATACCAAGCAGCTCATGAAAAGGGAAAATTCAATGCGGAGTTGACCCCTATAGCAATACAACAAGGAAAACAAGTAGTAGATTTCGTAAAAGATGAACATCCGCGTTTGTCAACAATAGAGCAATTAGCAAATCTTAAACCTGCCTTTATGAAGGACGGCTCTGTAACAGCAGGTAATTCAAGTGGCGTTAATGATGGTGCCGCAGCATTGTTACTCATGAATGGCGATTTAATCAAAAAGCTCGACTGTAAACCTTTAGCAAAAGTTGTTGCAGTTGCCGCCGCCGGAGTTGACCCTTCAATAATGGGTATAGGTCCTGTTCCTGCCGTTCAAAAACTATTGCAACGTGCAGGTTTGACGATAGCCGATATTGGACTGGTAGAATTAAACGAAGCATTTGCTTCACAAAGTATAGCCTGTATGCGTGAATTAGGCATTTCACCGGATTGCGTGAATGTAAATGGCGGTGCCATTGCAATTGGCCATCCATTGGGTTGCAGTGGGGCACGTGTTTCGACTACCTTAGTTCACGAAATGCAAAAGAGAGGAACTCGCTATGGAATTGCTACCATGTGTGTAGGAGTTGGACAAGGCGCAGCAGTGCTCTATGAAAACTGTACGATTTAATTTAGAATAATCCGCTAGATAATTTGAAGCTTGATGTAGCTATTAAATAGCCATCATAATAGTATTCTACCTTGTAATCGCCTTTGGCCAATTTGGCTTTAGAGGACCATTTGGTTGAAATATTTTTTACTCTTCCATCATAGTTAAAACCAACCTTGCCGGTATATTTTACTTCCAAGTTAGATTCAGCTGTACGTAAAGTTCCACTGCCTTTATCCATATCAAACAGTAAATTTCTATTTGGATCAGTGATACGGAAATAAATGATTTTATCGCCCGGTTCAGCAACTCTATTCTGATCAACATCAAAAGTGATTTTTAGGTAATCAATACGCTTAATGTTGGTGGTTTCTTTTTCTTTCCCTTTTCCTTTTTCATTCTCTCCGGTGATGTGCACATTCATAATGCGTAGAATAGACCCTAATCGTTGTAAGGTTGTATTTTCAACTTTCAGCTCATCATTCTGCCGAACTTGAGTTTGAAGATTGGTTTGAACAGTGTCTAATCGACGTGCAATTAATTGATTTGCTACACGAAACGAATCAATGGTTCGTAAATAAGAATTATTAGACATTTTCAATTCGGAAATCAAGCGCAAAGCTTTCGCCAAATCTTCTTTGTCGAGATTATTCTTCATTAGAATAGTTGCTATTTCGTTCTTCTTAGACTTCAACGCAAATTCATACACATGGATTTGACTATCCAAAGATGCTTTTTCGCCTTTGTATTGTTCTATTTCTGCCAATGCATGCTGGTAATCACGTTCTAATTGTAATTTGGCAGAGTCTACTTTTTCTTTCTCAACCTTCAATTGCTCTTTTTCAGCAACCGTATTACGATTGTTGAAATACATGAATACATTCAAACCCAACAATAATAAAAACATTATTATGTAGACGATTTTATTATTCGATTTTTTGCCGGGTGTGGTGGTATTTGGTTCAGCCATTACTTCTTCATTTATAGGTATTTTACAAAAGTAATAAAAGAGATTGTTTTTTTTACAAAAAATGCCTTTCAAAAATTCAAAGCTTCTTATTCACCGGAAATTCGAATAACGGAATTGCTTTCAATTTTAACCAAGGAAATAATCGCATTTTGAAAATGTTGGGTATAATGTCTTCCATTCATTTCTTCTAAACTGTATAAAGGCTTAAGTTTTATTGCACCATACAATGTTTTGGTGCTCTTGGGCATAAAATAATGAAATCGAACGCCGTGTTTGTCAAGCGCTAATCCACAAGCCAACATCGTACTGTAGCCACGAATGGCTAATTCGCTGGGTTTGATTTTATAGTGTTCCACAAACTGCCTACTAAAATGTAGAAAAGCAGGAGCGGCCCGATCAACAAAATAGGTATTGGTATAATAAATTTTGAGTCGTTTGCTGGCAATAGTTTTTAAATTTTCAAACGAATTCCAAGAGGGTAAACCGAAAACTGAAATTGAAAAAGAATCAGCCAATTCATTTAATTTTCGAATGATCGGATAAACATAAGACGACTCATTACTGCTGATTATTAATACGTTAGGTCGCGTTTTCGAGAGCAACCTTTTGATACTGTCTACCGGAGTTTTTACCTGGCAATTGATGGTATTGATTTTAAATTCATTTTTTTCAACTTTAGCCAATTGTGTTGAAATTGAAGTGGCCATGGCATTTTCATTGGCTGAATTGGGATGCAAACATAATACGCGTGCGTTTTTGCCACAACAGGTTAAAATACTTCCAACCAGCTTTTGTTGTTGGGCATAAAGTGAAGGATTCAAACTTACATAAAATGGATTATGCGTAGGAGCGTAGCTGTTGGCAAGCGGAGACACAAATGTGATGCGGTTTTCAGCGGCAAACTCGGCCACGGGCTTTGCATCTAGGCTACTTAATGTACCGATCAGCAAATCCATATCTTTTAAATGGTATTTTCCTGCAATTTGATTGAATGCCATGCGTTGACTGCTGTAATCAACCACTTGAACATCAAAGTGTACACCTGCTTTTTTCAATGAATCAAGCGCAATTAATGTACCTTCATAAAAGTCAAGAGCCGGATAAATTCCCTTCGGAATCGCACTGTAACCAATGGCAGTCGAATCTTTATAAAAAGAATCGATATTAAACGGTAACAGCAATGCTATTTTATAACTGCTTTTGGTAGCAAATGAATCTTCATGTGTTACATTATCGAAAGGTAAAAAGATGTTTTTAGCCTTAGCCACCGTATCTTTTTTACTTAACTTAGGCTTTCCACCTTTAGTAGAATAAATAGAATCGGTATAGGTGCGATTGCTGCGATGATCGCCGCAAGCATCTAGTAACAGTACGATTACCACTAAAGCTAAAAAATAAATGGGTTTCATTTCGATTCGTTCGGTAGGACGTGAAATTATGGATTAAAGATAATTGAAATAGTTATTGCTTTAAGTAATTCATCAATCTTAAGTGTGCATTGTTCATCACGTTTAAATAAAAGAAATTATAATCGGCAATATGATAGTTTTTAAATCGGATGAGAAAACTTCCTTTGAACTTTGGTTTATGTATCCACAAAATACCGTTATGAATCTGTGCATCGGCAAGGGCCGGATAGATGACATCGAAATTTCGTAATACTGCGCCACTATTATTTTGTTTAGAAACTAAGCTTGTATCCGAATTCCAAGTTAGCGGGTTTGTACAAATAATGTCGTTGCCTAAGGGGTAATTAGTTGGGGTATAACCGTATTCAAATGAACGCCAACTGCAAATACAACCGGTTTCTTCCGGCGATTTACTTGCTGTAATACTGGAATACTGTTTTTTGTTAACTGCCATACCAACCAAATACGCTGCAACCAATTTATGCTGAAGCGGTTTATTGTCAAAAAAATCTTTTACCAAGCGCATGCCATGTGTACTTCCCTGGCTGTGCGAAGCAATAATAATGGGACGTCCATGATTATAATGGGCTAAATAATATTCAAAAGCCGCTTTCACATCCTCATAAGCCAAATCGATTGCTTTTTGAGCCGAAACCTTATCCGGCGTAAAGTACACTTGAATATGTGCTTGTCGATAGTAAGGGGCATAAATACGTCCAACTTTATTGAAGATCGAAGCTTGATATTTGAGACTTCCTTCTTTTGTTTTATTATTGATTATTTCATTATCAAAAGGTGCATTCCACATATTTGAAATCCATTCTTTTGTGTAAGAAGTTGGATAAATAAAAAAAACATCCGCCAATGCTGTATCATTAAAAGTCGCTGATAATCCGTTCGGCGAATAGTCACACGCATCTAAACGATTAGGTAAGGCAGCCCAGCTTGTGGTTTTGGAATAGTCGGGGGCCGGCGGGTGTGCCGTAGAATCAAACGGTAAATGCAAGGCTGTACTGCGTTTGTGCGTTGCAGTGCGGCATGCCAATAAGCTGAATGAAGCGAGTAAAAGAAC
>JAHEYX010000185.1:0-1004 GCA_023251415.1 Chitinophagales bacterium | reverse complement strand
ACCCAATAGCGCATAACAAGCTGATTTAATTTGCTAAAAGCCCGTAAGTGGAACGAAATGCTAATGCTTTAGGAATTAAAGCTTTAACATGAGCAATACGACTTTCGTCACTGGGATGTGTACTTAAAAAAACAGGAGGAGCACCATTACTTTGGGCTTTCATGCGCGACCAAAATGCAACAGCTTCATTTGGGTCGTATCCGGCTAAGGCCATAAAGATTAAACCCAGTTCATCTGCTTCACTTTCTTGAAATCTGGAATGGGGAAGGGCAACGCCAACTGTAGTACCAACACCATAGGCTGTATTGAAAATTTGTTGTGTTTGTTGAGGTTTACTGCTGAGTGCAACAGCCAAACCCATTCCACTTAATTGTAAAGCCAATTGTTCGCTCATACGCTCATTGCCATGACGAGCAATGGCGTGGGCTATTTCGTGTCCCATCACAACGGCTAATGCATTTTCATTTTGTGTAACCGGCAATAAACCTTTGTAAACCACAATTTTACCACCCGGCATACACCAAGCATTTACGGTTTTATCATCCACCAAATTATACTCCCAATGGTAACCTGCTATGCGCTTCTGTTGATTTTTCTTGGTTAAATAAGCTGTAACTGCTTTAGCAATGCGTTGTCCGACCCGTTTTACCATTTCAGCGTCTGCAGTTCCGGTAATTACTTTATTGGTTTTTAAAAACTCTTGGTAATTGGTAATAGCTAGTCCCATCATGGTGCTTTCGGGGAGTAAATTCATTTGTCGGCGACCGGTTATCGGAACTTTCGTACAACTGTCGAAAAGGTGCAAAGCGAATACAGTAGCGAATAATAAGGTAATTTTTTTAAGCATTGAGGAACAATTGTTTTAGGGGGCAAACATACGAAGTGAAAGTAAGAATGCACTTAATTATCGAAAATTCCTTGATTGGATACCTTTGTATTTGCAGAATTTTATTTTTTTTAATGAAAAGGCCCAAAAATGTTTTAATATTTTGAAAATAATTATA